>CACXZL010000038.1 GCA_902772085.1 uncultured Coriobacteriaceae bacterium
ATTCAAAATCTATTAGACGTGGGCGCGTTTAGCGCCGTGCAGGTCACGACTGTAGTCAACCACGCAAACATCGACCAGCTCGACGAGCTGTTTTGGATTATGGACGGCCTCGACATCGACTCGTGGCGCGTCATCAACCTTGAACCCATCGGACGTGCGTTGCTGCGACCCGACCTCATGCTCACGCCTGGGGATTACCAGCGGTTCTTTGAGTTTATCCGACAAAAGCGTAGACAAGGGTACCCGCTTGAGTACGGCTGCAGTCATTACCTGGGCCTGGAGTACGAGGCCGAGGTGCGCGAATGGTACTGGCTCTGCAACGCGGGTGTCTATACTGCAAGCATCATGGCAAATGGAGACATTGGCGCATGCCTCGACATCGAGCGCAGGCCCGAGACGATTCAAGGCAACGTAAAACACGACCGGCTGCTCGACGTGTGGCAAAACCGATTCGAGCTGTTTCGCCGCGACCTTTCCGACTCGTGCGCAAACTGCAGGTCTTGCGATCACGTACGCTTTTGTCGTGGGGACGCGCATCACAGCTGGGACTACGACAACAACCATCCCTTGGTCTGTCTTAAGGACATCCTGTTCTAGTGGGTGGGAACATGCAGGCGTGCTGGCGCTAGCCGTATACCTCATCGATGCGCTCGTCATCCACTCGTGCCATTCGTGGCCACCAAGAATGCGGAACGAGCTGATACGGCAAGGAGGAAACCGTCGCCAGGAAGCGCGCGGCTGAGATTGGCGCGAGCACAAGGTAAAATGGGTTCGGCGGGGATGAGAGGAGCATCGCATGGCATCGAGCACCGAATACCTGGAGTACGTCCTCGGCCTTCTGGCTGGCGTGCCGGAGGTCACTACGCGAAAGATGATGGGCGAATACCTTCTCTATGCTTCCGGCAAGCTCTTTGGCGGCGTCTATGACGATCGGTTTCTCGTGAAGGACACGCCTGCCTCGCGCGCAGCGCTTTCGACGTCGGAGATTCCTTATGACGGAGCGTCGGCGATGATGCTGGTGGACATCGAGGACAGGGACTTCGTCGCCAATCTCGTCATCTCGATGCTGTCCGAGCTGTCCGAACCGCAGCCGCGCCGCAGGCGAGCACGGTAGACGGCGTCGCGAGCAGCTGCCCAGCTCTGGTGACATAATAAACAAGGGCTTGTTTGAGCCTTCTTGTGAAGATGGGTAGGGAACCCGGCCGTGTTTGCATGCGAGATGAAACGTCAGGAGAAAGCCAAATGAAGTTTGACCAGAGAGTCACCTTGAGGAACGGAAAAGAAGCGTGGCTGAGAAATGGCGACGCGTCGGACGGGCACGTCGCCTATGAGGTTTTTCATGCCGCGCATGCTGAGACGGATTATCTGCTGTCCTATCCCGACGAAGGCGGCTTCGATCCAGAGCAGGAGGGGCGGTACCTGAAGGAAAAGGCGGAGAGTCCGAACGAGGTAGAGATCCTTGCTTTTGTTGATGGGAAGGTTGCGGGGACGGCAGGGATCGAGGCGGTTGGGACAAAATACAAAGTGAGGCATCGGGCAGAATTCGGCATAAGCATTCTGAGAGAGTACTGGGGGCTTGGTTTGGGGAAGGCTCTCACAAAAGCCTGCATCCAATGCGCGAGAGACGCCGGATACGTTCAACTGGAGTTGAATGTCGTCGCAGACAACGCAAGAGCCATATCCATGTATCGGGACTTGGGGTTTGAGGAGTTCGGACGCAATCCCAAGGGGTTCAACTCCCGGGAAGGCGGTTTTCAGGAATTGATCTATATGTTGTTGAGGCTATAGACAATGCTGGCTCCAGCAAACGACGTGCCCAACAGCACCAAACGTTGGTAGGCCGTCGCACGGAGGCTCTTGTTTTGTCAGTCGTCTAAGCCGACGATGGAACCTACTATGGCGGAGACGATGGAGATGACGATGGAGCCCCAGAGGGCGGCCCAGAAGTCGACGACATAGACGCCGATGTGAAACAGGTTGAGCGAGAGCCAGCTCGCTATGTTGAGCGCGAGAGCGTTGACGACGAAGTGGAAGATGCCGAGCGTGACGATGGTGATGGGCAGCGACACCGTTTGCATGATGGGGCGGATGCTCGCATTTACAAGCGCCACAGTGAGCGCGAAGATCAAGATGCCCATATAGCCGCCCATGACTTGCATGCCGGGAACGATCCAGGTGGCTGCGGCGCACGCGATGGCAGTCACGGCCCAGGTCAAAATGAACTGCACAGACACTCCTCTCAAGGGGTGCATGACAAATTGGTACGGGGAGTCATGCATAGTTGAAATGAACACGCGTCGATATTATGCCATAGGGCGTTTGTTTTTTTCCAACAATGCATTAGAGTGAGTTATTGTTGCATGGAGTGACAATGCGCGTGCGGAGGATTCTGTGGGTGTCGGATTTGGGCGGTGAGTTTTGTTGGGAGATATGCAGTCGGACGTGGCAATGGCGCAGCTTCTGGAGTCCCTGCAGACGATTCAGACATCCGACGAGATGGAGGCGTTTCTGCACGACATCCTGACTCCACACGAGATAAAAGAACTCGCACAGAGACTTGAGGTGGCTTCGCTATTGAATCAGGGCATGTCGTATGTATGCGTCTCGCGAAAGACCGGCGCCTCTTCCACGACAGTGAGCCGCGTGTCTAAGTGCCTGAATGGAGAGGCTGGCGGGTATCGGCTCGTTCTTGGACGAATGGCACAAGTGCGCGTTCGTTAGGGCTTGTCTTATTTGGCCCTGTCGGGCAGGTACGAACAATGGCGGCGCTCGCGAGTGGCTGGCACGGCGGCCAGTCTGGATCGGCCCATTATTTGTTCCAAAAAGGGACATTTCGATTTCATGCGTATGTCCAGACGCGCTGACTTCAATCGTTTATTCTTGTCTCGCCAATGAGGTACTATGACGTACGCGAAACAAGACACAATCCAGATGAGCTTGAAGGGGGAAGTACTATGCCCTTGCGTGTCATACCATCTGCTGAGGACGGGCTGTTGAGCGACTCCGTGATTGAGGCGCTGCGAACGGCCGTGAAAGCAAAGGGGAGGGCTGTGCTGCTCGTGCCGTCGTCCGCGCAAGCGCTGGACGTTCAGCGGAGCCTCACAAGTCTCTCGGGACTTGCCATGGCTGTGCAGACGACCACCTTATCCGACTGGGCGAAGGAATGCTGGGAGGTTTGGGGCGACGGCCGTGCCTTGGCAGACAGCCTGACGCTCAACGTACTTGCGCGCCAAGTCATAATGGATGCGTCGGATGAGGAGAGGGGCACCATTCGACTCTCCGCGGGTGTGGTGAAGCTCGTTGCCCGTCTAGTGGACCAGGCGCTTCCGTGGCTTCCTTTGGACGAATGTGGGCGTGTACTGGAGCGTCGGTGCGCGCAACAAGGTCTTACCCACGCGGAGACGCTGCTCGTGGGGCTTGCGGGCGCCTTGGGCAGACGCTTGGACGATTATGGTCTGGTGAGTAGGGCGCGGGCATACGTAGACCTGCCGCGCCTATGTGCCGAGACGGGGGCGGAGGTGGCGCCCATAGTACTTGCAGGCCACGACCGTCTGATAGCGAGAGAGCGCGAACTCGTTGCGGCGTTACTCGAGCGGGGCGTGGACGTGGGCCTTGCGATACGCCCGTGGTGGGGAGCCGCGTCCGGTCGGATGCCTTTTGTGGTGGAGCAGCTCGGGCTGCAGGCACAGGACTGCGACGTTGTGCGGAAGAGGACGGCGGAAGGCGGGACGGGCGGTGATCGAGGCATGCCCTTCGTGCTGGAGCCGCACGCCAATCGTGACGAGCATCTGTGCGGCCTGCTGCGGGCAATCTTCCGGGAGACGCTTCCTTCTGCGGGTGACGGTCCTGTGGAGCTGCTGCTTGCCACAGGTCCCGTGGCAGAGGCGGAGCTGGTGGCGCGTCGCGTGTGTGAGCTCGTGAGAGAGTCACGAGGCGGGCAGGGAGGTCCTGTGGTGGTGGCGACACCGGACGTCACGCGGGCTCGTCGTGAGCTGCTGCCCAAGCTTGCGGCACGTGGCCTGCGTGTGCGCATGCAGTGGCCCCGGAGTTTGCGTGACACCACGGCCATGCAGGCGTTCTTGTCGTTTGCTCGCACCGTGGCGCGCTTGGTTGAGCTCGACAAGGACTGGCCGGAGCCAGTGCCGGGCCTAGACGGGATGGTGCCGCAGCTTGGGGCGATGGACTGGTGGCCGCCGCGAGAGCTGGTGGACTTCCTCATGAGCGACCTTGCGCATATGACTCCCGCCCGGACATGGAGTCTGGATGCAAGGTGGCGTGGAAACCGTCTTCTCACGCCCGGGCAGGTGCTCGAGAACCTGCAGGCAGAGAGGGACGTGTCTCCTGCGGTTGCCCGAGCCACGGCGGAGCTGCTGCGCGGGCGCATGGGGTCTGCGGCGTCTAAGCTTCTTGCTCCATATGTGTGCGGTGCGGAGCCTCCCAGAGGGGACGCTGCAGACGAAGCCCGTGCGGTGCTTCAGGCGGTGCTGCGCATAGCGGGTACCCTGCGCGAGCTCGGTGTGACGGCAGACCCCTCCGTTGACGGTGCGGTTTCCTTGCAAGAGCTGGTGAGCTTGTGCGAGTGGGCGGCCGATGGCATGCGGATGGCGGGACGTCTGGAGATGGGCGTGCCGGATGGCGGCGTCGAGGTGCTGCTCATGGATCTTGGGGAGGCCGGGCAGCTGAGGCCGGCATCTGCGTACGCGCTCGTAGTGGCGGGGTGTACCACGGCGGAGCAGCCCGTGGGTCAGCGTGAGAGCCTCTTGGAAACGCTTCTTGCTGAGTTGGAGATCGAGCCGGTCGTTGATGCCATGGAGGCGGCGAGGTCGTCGTTTCACGCGCTCTTGTCGGTGCCGCGAAAGAAGGTGTTGTTTGAGTATGCGCTGAGCGACGACGATGGCAAGGAGACGTATCCTTCGGTCATGCTCTCGGAGGCGCTTGCGGTATACGGTATCGTGCTGGGAAGCAAGGACGAGGCGGAAAGCCCCGAAGCCCATGGCGTGGTCGTGCGCCGTCGTGTGGAGACGGACCTCTCGAAAAACCGTTCGCTGTGCGGCGAGAGGCCAAAAAAGCTCAAGCAGGACGAGCCGTTGCCGGCGGGGCGGCTCACGGACTCCTCTCAGCGGCTCGTGTTTGTGCCGCAAGAAGGCCGCGCGCCCGTGCCAGGTGGCAAACCCGTGCTTTCCGCGTCGCAGATCGAGACGTACTTGGATTGTCCGTACAAGTGGTTTAGCCTCAGACGGCTGAGGTTGGGAAACGTGGACGCGGGCCACGGCGGGATGGAGATGGGGACCTTTGCGCATCGCGTGCTGGAAAAGACCCATGGACGCCTGTATCTGCAGGCATTTGATGCCGACATGCCGGAGTTCGACGAAGAGGCTCTGCGGGAGCTTGGAGAGGCGCACCTTACGGAGCATGTAGCCGGCTCTCGCGTGGAGGCGAGCAACCTCGAGGCGGCACAGGCGATGCTTGGGACGGAGTTTGACCTGCATCAGCAGCACATGCATATGGTTAAGAAGCCTCGTCTGGCCCAGCAGCTGCTCGTCGCCCACGACTCGGCGCAGCGCGCTCAGGAGCGCCGGCTCAAGGAGGACTTGCTGGGAGTGTTGGAGTACGAGAAGAATATATTGCAGGGCTTTGAGCCGCGCCTCTTCGAGTGGAGCTTTGGCCGTCATGGAAACCTGGTGGAGTATGCCGGCGCATACCTCACGGGAACGGTGGATCGCATCGACGTGAGTCCAAGCGGCCTGGCGGTGATCGTGGACTACAAGCACAAGTCGCCAATCGGCTTCGCAGCCGAGTACGATGCGTTGCAGGACGGCGTTTTGGATGGCGTGCGTCTGCCAAACCGAGTGCAGTCGCTCATCTATGCACAGGTGGTGCGACGTGCCTTTGCGGGGCGTCTGCGCCTGGTGGGTACGGTGTATCTCGCGACGAAGTCGCCGTATGCCCTGGCGGGATGTGCCGACGAGAATGTGGCGGACCTCGTGTTTGGGCGCATAACGTCGAAGCGCGAGGAGCGGGTCTGCGTTCCGAGCACGCCAGAGGGGAAGCCAGGTATGGAAGAGTTGCTCTGCAAAACCGAGGAACTGGTGGCCGAGCAGGTGAGACAGATGATGGCCGGAAACGTGGAGGCGCGTCCGCGTGATCGTCGCTCCTGCGACTTCTGCCCAGTCTCGCAGTGCGAGAGGAGGATTGCGCGATAATGGCAACGGTGGACCTTTCCAAACTCAACGATTCCCAGAGGGCAGTGGCGTCGCGCCTGGACGAGCCTTTGTTTGTGGCAGCAGGTGCGGGGTCCGGCAAGACCTTCACGCTTACGGCTCGTCTGGTGCATGCGCTCTCTATGGGGTCGGCGCGTGACGGCGGGCGATTCTTGGAGTCCATAGACCAGGCGCTCGTGATCACGTTCACAAAGGCGGCCGCGCTGGAGATAGCCGAGCGCGTACGCGGTGCGTTGCGGGCTTCAGGCAAGGAGGACCCCCACCTGTATGAGGAGTCGCTCAAGGTGGACGATGCATGGATAAGTACGATTCACGGCATGTGCGGCAGGATCTTGCGCAGGCACGCCTTGGAGCTCGGACTCGACCCGGAATTTCGCATCTGCGAGGGCAGCGTGGCGGACGCGCTGATGGCGCGAGCGCTCGATGAGGTAATGAGCGAGGTGCAGCGCGACGAGGCGTATGAGGAGCTGCGTCGTGAGTATCCGCTCTGGGGCTCTGGCGCCGACGGTGCGGGGGGCACCAGCGTGGTCTCTTTGATTGGTCGTCTGCGTGCGGAGGCGGCAAAGTGCGCCCACGGCTGGGACGACCTTCGGTGGCCGGAATCGCATGAGACGCATGACGTGATGGCGAGGCTTGGGAGGGCCTTGGACGCGCTTTGCGATCTCAAGCTCACGCAAAAGCAAGGCGAGGTGGCGATCGCGGCGCGCGACGCCGTGGCGGGCTTCCTGACGCTTCCCCCCGGTCTGCGCATCCCTTCGGCGGCGTGCGCGGCGTTGGAGCCCGTGAAGATTCCCTCCCTGCGCAAGGCCGACCAGAAGCCTCTTGCCGACGAGGCGAAGGAGCTTCTCGCGGAGGCCATGGTATGCGTCCAGTACGAGCGTGTGCAGGGACTGGTGCCCCAGCTCGTGGCGCTGGCTCGCAGGGTGGACGAGAGCTATGCCCGACTCAAGCTCGAGCGCTCCTATCTCGACAACGACGACCTCGTGTCGTTGGCCCTTGCGGCAGTGGAGGAAAACCCGGAGGTGGCGGCGGACTACGCGGGACGCTTCCGGCTGGTGATGATAGACGAGTTCCAAGACACTGACGAGAAGCAGCTTCGCCTCATCAGCATGCTCTCGGGCGAGGGGGCCTGTCATCTCACGACTGTGGGTGACGCGCAGCAGTCTATCTATCGCTTCCGCGGCGGCGACGTGGAGGTGTTTCGTGCGCGAGGACGCGCCTTGCCGCCTGAGTCGCACGTGGAGATGGATGTGAACTACAGAAGCGACCCCCACGTGCTCGCGGTGGTGGAAAGGTCGTGCGGAGACGCGGGGCTGCTCGACGACTTCCTCAAGCTGGCGGCCAGCGGGGGACGCAGGGGATCGTATCCTGCGGGATGCATGACTGAGCGTGCGTGCGAGGGCAATGTGTCCTCCGCCGTGGGCTTGCCTCGCTTCATGCTCGAGGTCGCGGCGGGAGGGACGTCGGAACTCATGAGCGCCACGCTTGCCGCCCAGCTCGCCGACCGTCTTGCCGCATGCCATGCCAAGGGACAGCCGCAGAGCAGCATGGCCCTGCTTCTGGGTACGACGAGCGAGGTAGGGCTCTATCTGGACGCTCTTCGTGCCAGAGGTCTCAAGGCCGTTGTGACGGGCGGTTCTTCGTTTGCCTCCACGACCGAGGTGGGGGTCGTCCAAGCCCTTCTTCACACGCTTGCAAATCCCCACGACACGGAGGCCGGGCTCTTTCGCCTGCTCTCAAGCGAGATGTTTCGTCTGGATGCCGACGACTTCTGCCAGCTTGGCACCAGAACGCAGGAAAAACTTGACGCCCCCACCAAGAGGCCCGTCGAGCAGTGCTTCGTGGACGGTCCTCTCAAGCTCTATGGCGACGCGAATCCCTCGGCGCGTCTCTTGGCCGCCTATGAGGTGCTGCGAAGGGCGTTTGGTCGTTTGGGCCGCTGGCAACTGGCGGACGTGTGTCAGGCCGTGGTGGACGAGAGCGGCTGGCTTGCGCGGCTGGAAAGCCAAGGTTCGGGCGGCCTTGCACGCGCGGCAAACGTTCTCGCGGCGGTGCGCTACGTGCGCGAGCTTACGGTGGATCTGGGCCTCGGCGTCGCCCGTGCCGCCGAGGAGTTCGACAGATGGCTCACCGCGGCGAAGCTCACCCCAAAGAACCTCACGGGCGACAAGGTCGATGCCGTGCGCGTGATGACCATTCACGGGTCCAAGGGGCTTCAGTTTGGCGTATGCGCGGTCGCCGAATGCTGGGGACGACCGAAGGTGAGCGGGGGTCTTTCGGTGGGAAGGAACGATGGCGTCTGCATGGTGTGTGCCACGCCAAAGACGGGAATAAAGAACTTCTCGGCCATTCGAAAGACCCTAGAGGTGCCCGAGAGCTGGGACGCATGCGGGACGGTGGCCGAATGGGCAAGCCTGCTTGACGCTCTCGAGCTTGAGGCTCAGCTTGCCGAGAAGGCGCGACTGCTCTACGTCGCCCTCACGCGCGCCGAGGAGGCTTTGGTAGTGGGGGTGCCTGTGGCGGAGAAGGAGCATCTGCGCTCGCCTTTGGCCCTTGGGTTCCTTGATGCGTTCGTGCCCGTCGAAGACCTTGAGGCAGATGAGTTCGGCCAAGGCGGTTTCGTGTCGGGGGAGCGCGAGGTGCCTATAGCGCCCGAGCGTCCCGTAGAGGTGGAGTGTCTTGAGGTGGGTGCGGACGGAGCGAGCCACATCGTGCGCAAGGATGCCGATCTGGACAAGGGCTTGGTGCGGGTGGTGCGTCTGCTGCGCGGGGCACAGAAGGGAGACCCTTGGAGAGTCGCGTCTGCGGGGATGCTGAGGGGATTCGACGGCGAGCTTCCGGAGTCCGTGACGCACATTCCCGTCCTTGGCACAGACGAGGCGGCCTCAACGACAAGCGATCACGTTCCGTTCGTGCTGTATCAGGCCGAGGCGAGGGAGCTTCAGACCTATGGCTGGCGACCGCGAGAGGGGGTCTACAGCTATTCCTCGATCCAGGCGCAAAAAAGGGCAGCCGAGGCTGCCGAACAGCGCAACGGTCGCCCACCGACTCCCACGCGGGCAGAGCAGGACGCCGAGGCGCAAGGGGCGGCGTACACGCCGGATGCCGACAAGGCCACGGCGCTTGGATCGGCGTTCCATCAGCTGGCGCAGACCATGGTGGAGACTGGACGGCTCCATAGCGAGGGGCGCTTGGAGGCCCTGTGTCGCACGTGGAAGCTCTCGGAGCGCCAGGTGGGACGCCTGCGAAAGGCGATTGCGATCTGGGAGGAGTCCGAGTTGCGTCGCGAGGTGCTAGGGTGGCAGCTCGTGCGAGCGGAGGTGCCCTTCTTTGCGGCCTTGGACGGTGGGACGTACGGGAGCTATGCGGAGGGTGCCATAGACTTGCTGTGTACGCGCGGCCCTGCGTGTGAGGGGCCGACGCTTGTGGTGGACTACAAGACGGGCGATGTGGGCTTGGGCGAGGCTGAAGTGCATTGGCGCCATGCCGAGCAGGCAGGACTCTACGCGAGGGTGCTGCTTTCGTTGGGCTTCTCGTCGGTGGAGTGCGCCTTCATAGCGGTGGAGACCGGCGTGGTGGCTCGCTACCACTTTGACAAGAGAGACTAAACCCCTTTTGCCAAAACCTCTCTTGAGCCTGCGTTGACGACGTTCGGTACCCAGTTGCCGTCCTGGTCTACCATGCCTGCACCCGAAGGTGGCGGTGGGCGACGCCGGATTTGCAACCGTGAACTGCCGACGCGGAGCGGTGGCCTAACGGAGGTTTGCCAGAAGGAGATGGTTGTGCAGACCGGATGATTTACTCCGCCGGCGTCCGCCCCGCAATCTTCGACTGAGTAGTTTCTGGCAGAGCTTGCTGCACTTGTTCGGCGATTATCTTTACCTCTTGCGCCTGGCCCGAGAGCTGCTGTCCAAACAACGCCTTGAACGCTAGATACATGATGATGGGTAAGATGATGGGGATCAATATCGACGTCGCTAGTTACCACCTTGCCTGCGTTTTCTACTGCCGAGCCTACGTTGGACGTGACGTTACTGAACTGTTGCTGCACGAACTCGATCGGGTTGCTCGGGGTATTCGAATTTGCGGTCTTTTCCTTCTCATTCGTGGAGCTCGAAGCGGCGTTGGCCGTCTCGTTTGTCTGCTCATGGGCCTCGTTCCCCTGCGCGATCATCGTGTCTACGGAAGCCTGGTATGACTCGTCGATCATGCTAGACAAGAGCACGCTCGTGGGCGTTGCAAGGAAGAGGACGAGGCCGAAGATGAAGAACTTCGCTGCGGCTTGGCGACAAAGTTGCCTGTTTGCGTTGCCCGGACTCAAGAAGCCCGAGATGGCGACCAGCACGCAGCTTATAGGTACGAAGACGGTGAAGAACACGAACCCCATCACGGTGAGGAGGTGCTTCTCGAGCACGATGGCGGCAAGCACGAAGGCGAAGTTCTTGGCGATCTCCATGAGCTGGTTTGCGATGGGCGTGCCTGCGTCGTCAGGCACTGCGGTAATCGCATATGACGTAACCGTCGCGGCGGTCGTGAGCGCGATAACGTTGTTGCGCTTCTCGTTGAGCTTGTCGTAGGCCCCCCGATACATATCCGTAGATGAAAAGATGCTCCTGAGCACCGTGGCAGAAATAAACGCTATGGCCAGCATGACTATGGCCACCAAGAATGCTCTCGATCTCTTGTTTTCGGTGGAAACAATGGCTTTGACTTGCACGATGGACCTCACTTTCCTTCTCATGATTACGTGCTGGAGATGCCTTGCGGCATGAGAAAGTATAAGAGCTATTGTGTGCTGAATGGCAACTTTTCGTTCATTGGTTTTTGCTCTCACGACCCTTTTTTTGAGGTCTTCTCGACAACAGCATTGTTGCGGGGCTGGCCCTGAGACGGTGCAAAAGACCGTCAAGATTCTGTTTACTCCGACATTTGAGTATAATATGGCGTGGTAAACTCTGGCTATAGGGGAGTATTCTATGCATCGATTTGACTATAGGGATTTGGCCAGAACCTTGGATGCCACTCTCGTGGGCGTTACCAATGTGCTCGTTGACCTGCGAGCACGCAACGAGCTGCGCGAGCAGCAGGATGCCATCGGATTCGAAAAGCTAAAGCAAGCTGCCGTCATCGAGTCGGTGAGGGGCAGCAACGCCATTGAGGGCATCGTTACCACAAAGGCCCGACTTGAAGAGCTTGTGCAGGGTGCCGAGCCGCTCACTCATGGAGAGAGGGAGATTCTTGGCTACAAGAACGCTTTGCAAGAGATTTATTCGCCCGGTTTCTCGGGAAGCTTAACGGAGGACTACATACGCCACCTGCATGCGCTTTTGTTGGGAGGGACGTCGAACCAGGCGGGCAAATACAAAGTGGAGGACAACTGGATTCAGGAGCGCGATGCGGAGGGGCACATATCTGTGCGCTTCGTGCCGGTGCGCGCCGCAGATACCCCTGATGCGATGATCCAGCTCGTGATGGCGTATCGCGAGGCCCGTCAGGACGAACGGATAAACAACCTTCTGCTCACGGCGTGCGTTACGGTTGACTTCCTTTGCATCCACCCCTTTGCGGATGGCAATGGCCGCGTGTCGCGGTTGCTTACCATTATGCTCCTGCAACAGTTTGGGTTTGACGTATGTCGCTACGTATCGGTCGAGGGGATGATAGACAAGCATAAGGCAGGTTATTACGATGCGCTCAAAGCATCGTCCGAAGGCTGGCACGACAGCGACAATGACTACACGCCGTTTGCGCTTTATTTGCTGCAGATACTCTACGCCTGCTATCGGGAGCTCGATCGTCGCTATGTGGAGGGAACTCTGGAACGAGTGCCAAAGAGCAAGCGAATAGAGACTCTGCTTATGGACGCATACGTTCCCATCTCCAAAGCGGAGATTTGCGACAAATTCCCTGAGGTGAGCGTCCGCACTGTTGAGCGTGTCCTCGCCCGCCTCATGAGGGAGGGTACAATTGAAAAAATAGGGACGTACCGTGACGCACGATACAGGCGCCTGTAGCCGTGTAACCGTCGGGGGGACGGTCGGCCAGCGACCCTACTTCCAAGGGCCGACAGGAGATGATAGGACTACCGGCAGAAACGCCCTCGCCAAACGAGATTCCGACATAACGACCCTCGCCAAACGGAATTCCAACAAGGACTCCCTCGTCAGAAGGAATTCCGGCAGCGCCGGACTCGCCAAACGCAAAAGCACCAGACGCTTGGTGACCGGCTCGTGAACAACGGCGTTCGGTGACCTCGTGCACAGAGGGACCGTTTTGTAGTACGCTTATCCCCTTCACTGCGAGGAAAGGATGTGCCATGGCGTTCGTGCACCTACACAACCACACCGATTTCTCCATTTTGGACGGCGCGACGCGCGTGGACGACCTCGTGGGACGTGCCGTGGAGCTCGGCATGCCCGCTGTTGCCCTCACGGACCACGGCTATATGTTTGGCGTGCCAAACTTTGACCTCGCATGCAGAGGCTACAACACCGCGCAGGCGGATTTTAAGCAGTGGTCGCACGACGTGGAGTGCTTCACTAAGGATTGGGACCTAGCAGAGCCTGAACCAGACGCGCCTGATGCCGCGCCACACGACCGGGTGCATGCCCAGTGGGAAAGTGACGTGGCGGTGTGGCAGGCTCACGGTGGCGTGGCCCAAAAGGAGGATGCGCTTGCGGCGGTGAAGGCAAACAAGCCCGCTCCTCTCGTGAAGCCCATCTTTGGCTGCGAGGCGTACTTCATCACCGACGACCAGATCGAACGCGGCACGCGTCAGCATCGCTACCATCTCATTCTGCTCGCCAAGGACGAGCGCGGCTACGTGAACCTCATGAAGATGATGTCGAAGGCCGCAAACGAGATGTATTACTACAAGCCTCGTACCACGCTCGCCATGCTGCGCGAGTTCCACGAGGGCATCATCTGCCAGAGCGCCTGCGTGCAGGGCATCATCCCGCAAAACATCTTGGACAACAACTTCGCCGAGGCCGAGCGTTGGGCGCGCCAGTTTCAGGAGATCTTTGGCGAGGACTTCTACATCGAGATCCAGGACCACGGCCTCACCTTCCGCAACGGCTACAACGACCGCAGGCTGAGCGAGCAACTCGTGAAGCTTGCCCGCAAGCTGGGCATCAAAGTCGTCGCCACCAACGACATCCACTATCTCAAGCGCGAGGATGCCCCCGTGCAAGACACGCTCTCCTGCATCGGTACAAACGCGAAGGTGGACCAGACCGATCGCAAGCGTATGGAGGGTACGGAATTCTACATGAAGACCGAGGAGGAGATGCGCCAGATCTTCTCCTGGGTCCCCGAGGTGTGCGACAACACGCTGGAGATCGCCGACAAGTGCAATTTCGAGCTGGATTGGTCGTCAATGTACCTCCCCAAGTTCCCCGGCCTCGAGGAGGGCGAGACCTCCGAAGAGCGCTTCCGTAAGGAGTGCGAGGAGGGCTTGGCCAAGCGCTACGGCGAGGACTGGGACGGCAAGTCCATCAATGGCATCGACATCCGCGAGCGCTTCGAGTACGAGTACGACGTCATCTGTACCAAGGGCTTTGCGGACTACTTCCTCATCGTGCAGGAGTACGTGCGTTGGGCCAAGCAGAACGGCATCGGTGTGGGACCTGGCCGTGGGTCTGCGGCAGGCGCCATCGTGGCCTATGCGATGGATATCACCACCTTCGACCCCCTTGAGAACGGCCTGATGTTTGAGAGGTTCTTGTCGGTCGAGCGTTCCGAGATGCCGGATATCGACATGGACTTCGACGACCCGCGAGCTCTACGGATCCGATCGCGTGAGCCATGTGATCACCTACTCCACCATCAAGGCCAAGCAGGCCATCAACGACTCGGCTCGCGTGCTGGACTTCCCGGTCTATAAGGCCCAGCAGCTATCAAAGATGGTGTCGTCGAGCCCTTCGGCCAAGCTCAAGTTCACGATGAACAAGACCGATGGCAAGGAGGACCTCTACAGCCAGGACTTCGTGGACGCCTATCGCAACGATGCGGACGCGCGTCGCATCATCGACTCCGCACTATCCATCGAGGGCCTTACGCGAGGCGAGGGCGTGCATGCCTGCGCAGTGCTCATCGCTCCCACGCCGGTAAACGACCACGTGCCGACCAAGCTCGACACCAAGGGTGGCGTGGAGATCACCCAGTACGAAGGCCATTCGGTGGCGGACATGGGCCTGCTCAAGATGGACTTTCTGGGCCTGCGCACGCTCACGGTCATCACGAAGGCACTGCGCAACATCCAGGCAAATCACGGCACGGCGGAAGATGCGGCCATCGCGCCAGAGGCGGTGCGCTCCACGATCAAGCCCGACGGCACGGGCGTCGACATCGACGTAGACAAGATCCCCTTCGACGACCCGCACATCTTCGAGCTCATGGGTCGTGGCCACACGGCGGGCGTCTTCCAAATCGAGTCGGGCGGTATGACGGCCACGATCAAGGGCATGCAGCCCAAGGAGTTCAAGCACGTCGTGGCTCTGATTGCCCTGTATCGCCCCGGTCCCTTGGGCGCGGGCATGGTCAGCGACTACATAGACCGCATGAACGGCCGCAAGGAGGTCGCCTTCTACGACAACCGCCTGGCCGACATCCTCTCCGAGACCTATGGCACCATGGTCTATCAGGAGCAGGTCATGCAGATATCCATGAAGATGTGCGGCTTCTCCGCTGGCGAGTCCGACTCGCGCATTCGCAAGCCGGTGGCAAAGAAGAAGATCAAGCTCCTCACCAGCACCGTCTTTCACTGGGAGGACGGCTCAGACGAGACCACCTACGACCACTGGATGAACGGTGCCGTAAAGAACGGCTACTCGCGCGAGATCGCCCAGAAGATTTGGGACGACGTGCTCGAGTTTGCCTCGTACGCGTTCAACAAGTCCCACTCAGCGGGCTATGCCATCCTCGTTATGCAGACGGCGTGGCTCAAGGCATACTATCCGCGCGAGTACATGGCTTCGGTATTGACGAGCTACATGGGCAAGACCGACAAGATCGTGCACTACCTCACCGCCTGCCGCCAGGAGGGTATCGACATCCTGCCCCCAGACATCAACGAGTCGGGTAAGGACTTCACGGCCGTCTCCGAAGGCATACGCTTTGGCTTTGCCGGCATCCGCGGCGTGGGCGAAGGCGTGGGCGAGCTCATTCTGGCCGAGCGTGAGAAGGGCGGTCCGTTCAAGAACCTGCATGACTTCGTGGACAGAGTGGACTCCAGCGCGGCAAACCGCCGCGTGGTGGAGGCGCTCATCAAGTCCGGCGCCTTCGACTCCACCGGCTATACGCGCCGTCAGCTGCTCTTCTTCTGTGACAAGGGCAACCCGCAAAACATCCTCGACGCTGCGGCCAAGCGCCAGCGCGACCGCGCCAGCGGGCAGGTGTCGTTCTTCGATATGTTTGCCGGGGTGGACGGCTCTGGCTTCGATCAGGACGTGCCCGAGCCGGACGGCATCGAGTGGGACCGAAGCGTGAAGCTTGCCCAAGAGAAGGAGGTGCTTGGTCGCTACGTCTCCGACCACCCGCTCGGACCGTTTGAATACGCTTTGGCACAAGCGCGCGACTACCTGACCTCCGATCTCGAGGCTACCGACGAGCACGTGGATCCCCGCACGGGCACGGCGGTTTCCGTGCCGCGGGTGGAGGAGGGCAAGTCCATACGGCTTGCCGGTATGGTTTCCTCAGTGGCAAAGAAGTCCACAAAGACGGGCAAGGCCATGGCCATCGTGACCTTGGAAGACATGGAAGGCGAGGTAAGCTGCGTCGTCTTTCCCAAGCTTTACGAGGAGTGTGCGTCGACGCTCGCGGGTGAAGTGAACGAGATGGGCGAGTCCGAGGGTGACGTATTTGTGAGTATCACGGGCAAGCTCGAGAGAAGTGACCGAGGCATGCAGATCATCTGCCAGAAGATTGATGCCCTGGAGCTTTCCGAACGCACAAACAAGCCAAAGACGATGGAGGTGGTGCTGCCGTCGAATCGTCTCTCGCGCGGACGGATGGAGAAGCTCAACGCAACGCTTTCACGTTTCAGTGGCATGGACCGCGTGGAGATACTCGTGAGATCTGGTACGGGTGACACCATGCGTCTGGCGCTGCCGTTGCGCATAGACGCACGAAACAGTCTCATGCATACGTTGGTGCGTGATGTTGTAGGCGCGGAGGGCGATATCGTCCTGGTGTGATTTGGCGTAATCATAGGGGGAGGGCGGTTTGAAAAGGGCAAACAAAGAACTGCTTGCGTTTCTTGGCGTGCCGATGCTGTATTGCGCGCTGGGCTATCTCTTGATTATGGGCATGGTGCTGCCCATGCGACAGGTATGTGCAAATGCGATCGAGGGCGCCGTGTCTGACCTTGAGGTCCCTACCGTGCTCGGCTCTTCGATCTCATATGATCCAGAGGCGCTGAAGGCAGAGGCGCTGAAGGCAGAGGCGCTGAAGGCGAAGTCGCGGCAGCAATCGGAAGCGCAGCGGCCGTCCGGATCACAGCCCAATGGCGCTCAGAATGCGACGAATTCGTTTGTGAGCATAAGCAGCGTGCCCCAGTCAGTGCCAGGCAACCAAGTTGGCAATCTGTATTGCGCGCGCATTGGTCTTGAGGCACCAGTGATGTGGGGTGACACCGAATATGAGTATGCATATGGCGCGGGGCAAGACACGGCAAGCTCATTGCCAGGATACGGCAAGCTCGTGCTGGTTTCGGGCCACAATACGACCTTCTTCTCTCCGCTTGAGTTCGTAGAGGTGGGTGATGTCATACATTACGACACCGCTTACGGCAAATACGAATACACCGTAAGGCGCGTGGAGGTCTATATGGAGCATGAGCTTCAGGAACTCATCAACCAAAAAGACATAGACAATCACGAGCAGCTCATCATGTACACATGCTATCCGTTCCATCCCGTCGAATCACGTCGTACCGACCGTCTCACCGTTTTTGGCGAACGTACCGTGGGTCCGGACGTAAGGTAGCAGCTGAGATGGGTATACTTATGACATCGTGCGTGACGCAGTGTTGCGCCTAGGCGAGAGGAGAGGTTCATGGCTGAAGCGACGTTTTTCCGTTGTGACAAGTGCGGCAATCTGGTGTATCTCGTAGAGAAGGGAACCTGCGTGCCGCAGTGTTGTGGCGAGCCGATGCGCAAGCTCGTCGCTGGTTCCACCGATGCCGCTACCGAGAAGCACGTACCGGTCGTCACACGTGCCGACGGCAAGATAAAGGTGCAGGTGGGCGAGGTCGAGCATCCCATGCTTGACGCTCACTTCATCCAGTGGATCGCGCTTGTTTCGGGCGATCGCACGGAGATTCACTATCTGCATCCTAGCGACAAGCCCGTAACTGAGTTCGCATGCGATGGTGCCGACGATGTGACCATCTACGAGTACTGCAACCTGCATGGGCTTTGGAAGGCCGAGGCATAGGGCAGTCAGCACGAGAAGACGCGTGAAGGGCACACGAAAGGAGCGCTCCTTTCGTGTGCCCTTGTTGTACTCGGAATCGTCGAGAAATGGCTTGACCGTTTGGTTGCGGTGCGCGGCAGCTACGGTGGTTGTCGTTGGTCGGAGTACGTGAGCCTGATTGATGACGGTCCGTGACAAGAGCCAACTCTTGATAAAGAACGAGATTCTTTTGCTTTTTCAGCTGCGTCATTGTTTGATAAGATAGAAGACGCCTAGAGGAAGGAGCCTTCATGATCGTAGCCATAGCTCAGATGAATACCCATGCGGGAGACTTTGGCACGATTGTGGACCGTATGGCAACGCTCGCAAAACGCGCCGCGGATCAAGAGGCGAAGCTCATCGTCTTTCCCGCTCCTTGTCTCACGGGCCAGGCTGCTCAGGATTTTCCGAGTCGTGAGGGGTTTCAGGCAGACCTCCTTCAGGCGTTCGACAGGCTCTCCCGAGAACTCGTCTGTCCTGCGATTGTCCCCGTCCTAGCCGATCATGAAGGCGAGCCGTATAGAGAGGTCGTGTTGCTCAAGAACGGCGAGGTCTTTGCGCTGCGCATGGGTGCCTACGAATCTGAGACCCAGGGGAACTCGGTGCCACAAGATGACTCTCTTTTTGTCGCCGCCTTTGAGCTGGATGGGATGCGCTGTGCCGTCGCCCAAAACTACGACGACCTGGACGACTTGCTGGATTCTGACGACACCTTCGATGTTGTCATATATATACCGAGCTATGGATATGCGCTTGATGATACGGGGTCTGTCCTCGGTGCGGCGCTCGGTGAGAATCGCTTTAAGGCTGATGCCACCTCGCTCGCCGCATGGTTTGTGGCTGCTGGCGCTGTGGGCGGATATGGCTTGCAGGTCTTTACGGGATCGAGCTTCGTGATGTCTCCTAGGGGAGAGCTCGTGGCTTCTGCTCCCGCCTTTGAAGAATGCCTGCTCGTCGCAGATGTCGTCTCAGATCGTCAGGGCGAGAAGGAGACGGGAGAACCTCTGCGTGCCCTGGAACCTGAGATCTACAACAACTCCCTGTATTTGTGGCAAGCGCTTACGCTTGGACTGCACGACTACTTTCAGAAGCAATCCCATACGCGAGCGGTGCTTCGTTTGGACGGAAGCCTGGGATCGTGCGTCTTGGCCGTTTTGGCATCTGATGCTTTGGGTCCGAAGAACGTTTATGCGTTGCTCGAGGGTTTCGCGGACGAGCGCATGGCTCAGGTGGCGAGGCAGGTTGCACAGTCGCTGCACGTTGAGGTTGTGGCTTGCCCCGTTGACCTGTCGGCGTTTTCGTCCGAGCGCTCTCTCTATGAAGATATGGCTCAAGCGTGTCTCGCCGAAGTGGCACGCACGATGGATGCGATGCCCATCTCCGCCGAAGACAAGACCTACCTGGCTTTGGAAGCGACGTCTGCGAAATGTCGAGTTGCAGAGATTTTGCCGTTTGGTGACGTGTATCGTTCGGACCTCATTGAACTCGGTCATATGCGCAACACCGTCTCACCGATCATTCCCGCCGATGCCTTCAACGGATTTGAGGTGCCTACGGTTCCTGGACTTGACGCAGTAGAGCCAACTCAGGTGCTGCGGCTCAAGAGAATCGATGTCACGCTTGCGACGCATGTGGAATGGGAGCGCACCTTGAGCGCGGTGGCGGCTCGTCAAGGAGAGCCCGAACTCTGCGAGGAAATCCTGTGCAGGTTCAGGGAGCTAGAGGCTCCGAGAAAGTCGCTGCCGTCGAGCTTGGTGGTGTCTACCCATCCGCTTGCGGATGCGAGCATACCGCTGTGTTTTTCTTGGCATGATCGCGTGCGGAGCGAAGAGGAGCGTATGGAAGCGTCCGCCATCGTTCGTCGTTTCTTGCATCCGGTGCATGATTCCACTGGCTCTGCCATGGCCCCTCCAGATTTCTCGGAGTTCATGAAGGGGCTTGAAGTAGAGCTTCGCGGCGGAGGTGCCAAAAACATGGATCGCAGTACCGTGGAAGGTGCTTTGGGTGAGCTCATGGGCTTGTTGCAAGACATCTCTGGTGGCGAACGTCCTAGCTTGGAAGGACCCTTTGGCCCCCTCACGTGGGGCAGTCCCTTCTCCGAAAACTGATATTCTGATCGAGATGCGAGAACGCATGTGATACAATAGAACAATCGTTCGCTTAAAGAGGTGTCACATGATCATTATGGGCATAGACCCAGGCCTTGCACATACAGGATGGGGTGTGGTGGAGACGCGTGGCGCCTTGTGTCGTGCACGTGCCTATGGCTGCGTTACGACGAGCTCGAGCGACCCCATGGTACAGCGACTCAACGCGATCTTTCAGGGAATCAGTGCCGCCGTGGAGCGGTATGGTCCCACTCAGCTCGCCATAGAGCGCATCTTCTTTGGCGAGAATTCCCGATCCGCCATTGCTACGGCTCAGGCGCGTGGAGCGGCCTTGGTGGCCTGCGGTCAGGCTGGACTTGAGGTGGGGGAGTACACTCCCATGCAGATCAAGCAGGCCATCGTGGGCACGGGCTCGGCAGACAAGCGCCAGGTCATCTATATGGTTCGCAATGTGCTGGCTCTCGATCACGACCCCCGTCCCGATCACTGCGCAGATGCCTTGGCGGCGGCGATCTGCCACGCCAATCTCATCCGTACGCAGGCCATTGCGCGTGACCATGCGGCAGCACAGATGATTGAGCTTGAGCGCGCACAAAAGTGGGCGGCCAGAGACGCGGCGAGAGAAGCTACCGCTGCCGCTACGGCCGCGCGCCTCTCGCATGGGGAGCATAGTCGCAGCAAGGTGGGACGCGCGAGACAGAGCAGGAGGTCCACTGCATGATAGTGATGCTTACCGGCACGGTGATAGAGTCGTCCGCAAGTCATGTCGTACTCGATGTGGCTGGCGTGGGGTATGAGTTGGGCATATCCGCTACGACGGCGTCGGCTCTGCCAGAGCCGGGTACAACTGACGTTACCGTGTACGTGCGGATGGTGGTGCGGGAGGGGTCTATCGACCTCTATGGGTTCTCCACGACAGGAGAGCGTCTTCTCTTCGACAAGCTCGTGGGTATCTCGCATGTGGGGCCAAAGCTTGCCTTGTCGGTCCTGTCCACGTACTCGGCAGCGAGACTCGTGACGGTGGTGATGGCGGGCGACGTCTCTGAGATGGCACGGGTGCCGGGTGTGGGAAAGAAGACTGCCTCACGTCTCATCATGGAGCTTGCGGACATCATTGCCAAGGAGCCCGCTCTCAGGGGATTGGTGGCGGAGCAGGGTACGTCGCGTCAGATGCCGCTCTCCACGACGTCTGCCTCCACGGTGGACGCAGACGTCGTGGAGGCGTTGATCTCGATGGGCTTTACTTCGCAAGAGGCTGCGCTTGCCATAGAGGGTCGCGAAGAGGCTGGTGCGCATACGGTGGAGGCGGCGCTGTCCTATGCGTTGAGGCGTTTGGGAAAGAGGGGCTAGCATGTGGGAAGCGGATGCAGACGATCTCTTTGCTGGATCGAGCGATCGGGGCAATGGACAAGGCGCTCCTGCTGAGAGGCAGGTGCCACGCGCCGTCACGACTGAGCTCACGAGCGACGATATAGACGTGGAGCGAAGCCTTCGTCCGCAATCGCTCGCGGAGTATTGTGGCCAGGAGCGCGTCGTGGAAAACCTGAGCGTCCTCATACAGGCGGCAAAAGCACGTGGAGAGACGCTTGACCATGTGATCTTCTCGGGGCCTCCTGGTTTGGGCAAAACGACGCTTGCGGGCATCGTGGCAAATGAAATGGGGGCGAAGCTTCGTACCACGTCTGGTCCCGCCATCGAGCGTACGGGAGACCTGGCGGCCATCCTCACAAATCTCGAAGAGGGCGACGTGCTCTTTGTGGACGAGATCCACAGGCTCAATCATCAGGTGGAAGAGGTGCTCTACCCTGCTATGGAGGATTTCTTTCTCGATATCGTGATAGGGAAGGGACCGGCGGCGCGCTCGATTCGCCTCGACGTACCGCGCTTCACGCTTGTGGGCGCCACCACGCGCACGGGCCTGCTTACCGGACCTTTGCGCGACCGCTTTGGCATTTCGTATCGGCTCGATTACTATAGCGTGGCTGACCTCTCGCGCATCGTGCAGCGTTCTGCAACGATTTTGGGCGTGAGCTTGGACGCAGACGCCTCGGCGGAGATCGCCTCGCGTAGCCGTGGCACGCCCCGTCTTGCAAACCGCCTGCTCAAACGCGTACGAGACTACGCTCAAGTACGGGCGGGGGGCAAGATTACGTGGAAAGTCGCAGCAGAGGCACTCTCGTTCTTCGAGATTGACGAGCTGGGATTGGATTGGATGGATATAAAGATACTGCAGGCACTTGCGGTGACCTTCCGAGGGAGGCCAGTAGGTCTCTCCACGGTGGCCAGTGCCGTGGCAGAAGACCCCTCGACGCTCGAGGACGTATATGAGCCCTACTTGCTTCAGCAGGGGCTTATCGTGCGTACGCCTCAAGGCCGCCAGGCTACGCTTGCCGCCTTTGAGCACCTTGGCGTGGCGCCACCCGTATAAAATCCGTTCCGAACGCGGTGCCGGGTATGCGGAGGCTGTGTGCTTGGCACCTCGTTCGGAACGGGAATGAGGCCGGTCCTTTTTTCGTGAGCCTGAATTACGCGTAGAACTTGGCGTCTTCTGAGAGACGTTGGATTTCTTCCAGAACCTCGTTGTTGTCGACGCTCGGACCCGTGAGCTTGGTGAGCTCTGCCTGGAGCCTTTCGAGCTCGCCGATCAGCTCCTCGTTGCGAGCTTGCAGCTCGTCCATCTCCTTGAGCGTGGCGCGCATGACCTCAAGGCGCGAGACCTCGTTGCTCTGCGAATCGTAGCCGCCGGCCTTCTCTATGCGGTCCATACGCAGGTATTCTGCTGAGTCAAAAGCCTGCATGCGGTTTGCGATTTGGGCGGCGTTGCGCACGATGGCGTCAAAGCCGCCATCCACGGGGCCGCTGAACTTGTCCCACGTGAGGGATTCCTTGCTGAACTCCTGCTCCATGAGGGAGTAGATTCCTTTGCGGCGCACATCGGCTTTGTTGAAAACCTCGATGATAGATTGCGCGTACGTTCCCAGCGCTTCGTCATCGGCATACGGTGACACGACCTTGAGCACGTCCTTTTGGCTGAGCTTTTCTTTTGCGAGCCCTTCAGTGCCTTTTGTGAGTTTGCTTTGCCCCAGCCAGCGGCGTTGCCCACGCCCCATACGATTCCGGCACCTATGAGTCCCACCACTACGATAGCTACTATACCTAACACGCCCAGAACTCCCATTTGTCTGATCCTTTCGTGAGAGAATCGCGCCGTATCCCTTAGGCCAGCTCAGCACGTAGGTCGTCGAGCAAGGGGCCGCCGTCGCCGCGTCGCCAGTACATCCAGCCGCTTTGCCCGGTACTTGTGGAGCCGAGTGACGTGAGAAAGCGCTCGTACGCTGCGGTCCGTTTGCCAGCATGATCTTGCCCGTGGAGGTCACGGTGGCGCGTCCTGGATGCAAGGGGCTCACCGATACGAGCGCATCGTCCATCTCGACCAGCCCGGCATTGAAGAGGTCCGCAAACGTCACCTTGCGCATGGTGGCGGCTCGTTTGGAGAGACGGAAGGCGCTTCCAGCACCTTCAGGCAGCTGCGGCCGTTTCCACACCACCAGAGATTGCTTTGCCAGTCGTTCCGCACGCGCCTTTATCTGCTCGGGCGTCCATGAGGTGGTGGCCAAGACATCCGTGGCGAGAACCAGCGGCACTTCGGCAATGCGCTGCTGCTTCTCCGCAAAACTCGCCTCTTGGAGGTCGTAAGGATGCGGGGTGAGCATGAGGTTGCCGAGGTTGTTTATGCATTCCTCGAAGGTGCGCTCGGGGTCGTTGCCGAGTACCGCGCGCCACGTATCGTCCTTGAGGGCCTGCTGCGGAAGGATGTGCTCGAGCGTCCAGTTGTACCGTTCGAGCACCAGTGTGTCGCTCGGCTCCAAGCTCTCGTCTATGCGGGCGAGCAGATAGAGGGCGCTTGCCAAGCTGTGGGCATCGCGCGTGGCCAGCGCGTGCAGGAATTCGGCGTCCGTGGGGAATCGCTTGGGCGAGCCGTCTTCGTTGAGGAGCATGGCGACAAATGCGCTTGCCACGTCACCTTCTTCGCTGCGCACCGCGTCGATGCGTGCGACAAGGGACGAGAAGAAAGGTGCCAGCACGCTTGGTGCGCAGTCGCAGACCACACGGCGGAAGAGATAGCTTTCGATGGCGTCGAGCATGCGCAAGAAGCTCTCGCGTGAGAACTCATGATGCTCGTAGCTGTCGTAGAGTGAGATGAGCAGGGGGTTGACCGAGGGGGCATTCAGGTGTGCAATGCGGCCAAAGACGAGTCCGAGCTCATCGTCGTCAAGGGCGCCTCGTGTCACGGCGGCATAATAACGTGCAAACCGCTTGAGCTTGAGCGAGAGGTTCTTCATGCGGTCGTTCTCGTTGAAACCGTTGAAGAGCACATAGCGCTTGAAAGCCTGATACACGTCGACCTTCGCCATGGACGTGGGGGCGTGGACGACGCTCAAGTAGCTGCGTATGAAGTCGTCGAAGGCCTCGTCGAACCCTACGGTATCGGTGGCGAGGATCTGCTCGATGGGAGCCCAGTACGTGCGGTAAAGTTCTTGTTGCTCGTCCATGGGATAGCTCATCAGCACGAAGTTGCGTACGAGGTCGGCGTTGGTGAGATCCTTGCCCGTGGCATTCATGGACTCAAAGATAACCTGTGGATCGTCGGAGCCCTGTGTGAGGGAGATGGCGACGACTTCGAGTCGTTGCAATCCCCGCCAAACCACGTTTACGTCGTCAAGAGCTTCGACGCGCCGCTCAAAGAACGCGAGGTTCTGCGCGATGGTGGAGTTGGGGTCGATCTCGGGCTCGACGTCTGCGCAGACGGCGTCGATGAGCTTGCGATAGGCATCGCGGTCGCCCTTGGAGAGCGTGAGCTTGTAGAAGTCATCCCCCGAGCGGTAGTGGTTGGTGAGGTAGCCGCTCGTTTCGATCTCCTCTGAGCTGAAGGCGAGCCTCTCGCCCACGTGCCAGCGTGCGTAGCGTGCA
>CACXZL010000039.1 GCA_902772085.1 uncultured Coriobacteriaceae bacterium
GTGAGCGAGGTGGTGGCCTCGGCGTACGACGCGCACGCCTATCTCTACGGCTGGGACGGTGCCACCGTCCTCGACCGGTCGCGCCTCGCCCACGTCGCTGACGACATGGACGCGGGGACCTGCGCGCGAGCCATCAAGCACCTCTGCGGCATGCTTCGCCGCTACTGGGGCGTCAGGCCGGTCGTGCTGCTCGACGAGTACGACACGCCCATGGAGCACGCCTGGACGGGAGGCTTCTGGGACGAGGCTGCCGGCTTCATGCGGGGCCTCATGAACTCCACCTTCAAGACGAACCCCGACCTCGGGCGCGGGCTCGTCACGGGGATCACGGGCGTCTCTCGCGAGTCCATATTCAGCGACCTAAACAACCTGGAGGTGGTCACTTCGTCCTCCCGCAAGTACCGGACCGCGTTCGGCTTCACCCAGGCTGAGGTAGACGCGGCGCTGGGGGAGTACGGGCTGGAGCGCACCTCAGAGGACGTGCGCCGCTGGTACGACGGCTTCACCTTCGGCGGCGAGGGCCACATCTACAACCCTTGGTCGGTGTCAAAGTACCTCGAGAGCGGCGGCGCGCTGGACACCTACTGGGCAAACACCAGCTCGAACGGACTGGTGTCGTCGGTGGTGAGGGCGGGCGACGACGAGCTCAAGGCCGACTTCGAGGAGCTCATGAGTGGCGGCACCGTGGAGAAGCTCATAGACGAGCAGGTGGTGTTCTCCGAGCTTGCCTACGTACCGAACGCCGCATGGGCCCTGCTCCTGTCGACGGGCTACGTCTCGGCGCGCGGCCCGGTGCCGAGGGACCTCGCGAGCACGCCGCGCACGCTCTCGCTCACGAACCTGGAGGTGGGGAAGACCTTCGACCGTATGGTCGAGGGCTGGTTCGCGAGGGCGAGGAGGTCGTACGGCCGCCTCGCCGACGCACTGCTCGCGGGCGACGCACGGTCGGCGACGCGCTGTCTCCGTGACGTCACGCTGGCCTGCATGTCCTCCTTCGACGGCGGCGCGCATCCCGCGGAGAGCGAGCCGGAACGCTTCTACCACGGACTCGTGCTGGGACTGCTCGCGCGGCTCCGAGGCCGCTGGGCTGTGGAGTCGAACCGCGAGAGCGGCTGGGGCCGCTACGACGTGGCGCTCGTGCCGTGCGACGGCGCCTCGGGCACGGATCCCGCGGTGGTCGTGGAGTTCAAGGTGTTCGATCCCGACGAGGAGGAGACGCTGAAAGACACCGTCGCCCGCGCCAGGGCGCAGATAGAGGACAAGGCCTATGCGGCTGGCCTCGTGGAGCGCGGCATAGCGTCCGAGCGCATCCGCACCTACGGCATAGCCTTCCGCGGCAAGGACGTGCTGGTGGGCTAGCGTTACTAGACTGACACGTGCCAAGGGGACGGAGGAACTGACACGTGCGTGCCGGTGACAGAGGGACGGAGGAACTGACACGCGGAGGAACTGACACGCGTACCTCTCGCTTCCATGCGGCGAGGGAGGAGCTGACACACAACACGCGCATCGCTTCCAAAAGGCCAAATCGCCGACGCTTGCCGAGGGCACCTTCCGTGCACCTCGGCAAGCGCTGTGCTCATGACCGCGTGCCGTATGCTAGAGCGTCAAGAACGCCTTATAGCCGCGATAGGCCTCGTACAGGTCTGCCTTGGAGATGACCTCCCATGGTGCGTGCATGGAAAGCACGGGCACGCCGCAGTCGATGACCTGCATGCCGTACTCGGCCAGGATGTAGGCGATGGTGCCGCCGCCACCCAGATCGACCTTGCCTAGCTCCGCGGTCTGCCAGTTGACGTCGTGCTCGTCCATGACGCGACGGATGAGCGCGACGTACTCAGCGTCGGCGTCGTTTGAACCGCCTTTGCCGCCGCGACCGGTGAACTTGTTGAACGTGAGGCCATGGCCGAGATAGGCGGCGTTCTTTGGCTCAAAGGCGCTGGCAAAGCTCGGGTCGAAGCCGGCGGACACGTCGCTCGAGAGCATGTGCGAGTTTGCGAGGCAGCGGCGCAGCGCAAGCGAGCCCTCGCCATAGCCGGCGAGTGCGAGCACCTCGGCGACGACGTTCTCAAAGAAACGGCTGGTCATGCCCGTGGACCCTACCGAACCGATCTCCTCCTTGTCTACCAGGATGGTGAGGGCCGTGCGCGCGGGGACCTCCTTGAGCTCGAGCTGGGCGCGAAGGCTCGGATACGAGCACGAACGGTCGTCGTGACCGTAGCCCAATATCATGGAGCGGTCGAAGCCGAGGTCGCGTGCGGGACCGGCGGGAACGATCTCAAGCTCTGCGGAGAGGAAGTCCTCCTCGTCCATCTGGTACTGCTCGGTCAGGATTTGGAGCAGCAACGACTTGACGGCGTCTTTTTTGTCTTTCTCGTCTCCCTCGCCTTCGGCAATGACGAGCGGCTTGTGACCGACCAGCAAGTCGAGCATCTCGCCCTCGATCACCTCGGAAGCCTTCTTTTGCAGCTGCTCCTGCGAAAGATGGATAAGCAGGTCACTGATCACAAACACCGGATCGCTGGGGTCTTCGCCCACGCATACGGGAACGACCGTGCCGTCCTTCTTTGCCACGACACCGTGGATGGCGAGCGGTAGCGTGACCCACTGGTACTTCTTTACGCCGCCGTAGTAGTGTGTGTCCAGATAGGCGAGGTCGTTCTTCTCCTCAAGGGGGTTCTGCTTCACGTCGAGGCGTGGGGAGTCGATATGGGCGCCGAGGATGTTCATGCCCTCCGTGAGTGGCTTGCTGCCAAGCTCGATGAGGATCAGCGACTTGCCGCGATTTGAAGCGTAGACGCGAGCCCCAGGCTCAAGGGTGGCGCCGGCGGCAATCAGGTCGTTGAGGTTGGTGTATCCAGCGGCTTCGGCGAGGGCGATGGCGGCAGAGGCACACTCACGCTCGGTCTTGTTTTCGCTGATGAACGACGTGTATGCGCGGCTAAACTCCTCGAGCTCGCTCGTCTGCTCTGGTGAATAGGTGGTCCATGCGTTTTTGCGCTCCATGGCACAACTCCTTTGATTGGTGCGAATAGTTTCGCGACTGATTGTAACAGGAACAAACCGAGGATGCCGCCCGAAGAAACTGTCATACTTTTGCCTGGAGGAACTGTCGTTACAGTTCACACCCCTAGCCCCTGTGCCTGCCAGCAGGCGGCGACTCACGAAGTGAGCGAGCGAAGCGAGCGCGGAGCCGCTTGCTGACTGGCGTAGGGGCTAGGGATGTGAACTGTAACGAACTGTCACACTGGATATGGCTGGCATGATCGAGGCAGTCGGAACGAGGAAATCTGAGAAGGGTGAAATGATGCAGGGTAATGACAAATCACGTAATCTGACGAAAGCGCTTGTTGTGTGTGGCGTGGCGCTTGCTTTGCTTGGAGGAAGTGCATCCGCTCATGCGGAGACTCCTGCCGCGCTCGATGTGCGCCCACACAGCACGTTTGGTGCGCAGGCCACCGAAGTCGCTTCGGGGACGTGGGGGACGTGTCCTTGGGTGATTACCAGCGATGGGGTGCTTGAGATCTATGCGGGCGAGGTGAGCTCGAGCTGGAGCCGCCTGTCTCCGTGGAGCCAGTACGCGGGGACGGTAACGTCGGTGAAGACCGTATGCGCGAGCGGCGAGCGGGTGGTTGTGTCCGGTGACTTGAGTTATCTCTTTGCGGATATGGAGAAGGTCACGTCGGTAGACCTATCAGGTTGGGATACTACGGCGGTGACAAACATGGACTCATTCTTTAGCAACTGCGCCATGCTGACCAGTCCAAGCTTCGCGGGATGGGATTTCTCTCAAGTTGCTGATTTGGAATACCTGTTTTCGAACTGCTCGTCTCTCGACTCTCTGGACTTGTCGACGTGGAACGTGAATGACGCACGGCTTACGGGGATGTTTTCAGGCTGCTCGCAGCTTCAAACGCTGAGCCTCTCTGGCTGGGATGTGAGCGACACGCCTTCGATGACGTCGATGTTTTCCGGTTGTGCTCGTCTCTCCTCGTTGGATCTCTCTGGTTGGAAGGTGAGAAACACCTTTCCTCGCTTTTCCGACTGCCCTGCGCTTTCAACGATTGATTTGTCTGGCTGGGACACGTCGAGGACTACCAGCCTGCGGTCGTTGTTTCAGTATTGCTCGGCACTCACATCCATCAATCTCGCGGGCTGGGACACGTCGAGCGTAGAAAGCATGGACAGCATGTTTTGGGGCTGCTCGTCGTTGAGGGACCTTGATCTGTCTGGATGGGATACGTCGGCCGTGACATCGATGACCTTCATGTTTTACGACTGCGCGTCTCTCACAAACCTGAATCTGACGCGTTGGGATACCTCGAACGTTACCAATACGGTCGGACTGTTTGGAAACTGCACTGCGCTTGCGGCGCTCGATCTGTCCAGCTGGGATACTGGCAAGGTGGCGTATAGCAGCTCCATGTATGACGGCTGTGGCAAGCTGACGGAGCTGAGGCTCGGGGGCGGATATGTCATAAACGGTCCTGAGATGATTCCCGACGCGACGGCGCAGAACGGCAAGTGGTGGTCCGAGGCGGACCAGGCTTGGTACACGAAGGAAGAGATCGTGGCCAATCGCTCTGGCATCGCGGACACGTATAGGGACTCTTCGGTCGCGAGTTTTTCCGACGTGGGTCCGGACGTCGCCCACGCTGCCGACATAGCCTGGCTTGCGCAAAACGGCATCTCAGAGGGATGGACGATGCCGGACGGCAGCAGGGAGTTCAGACCCTACGCGGTGGTTGCGCGCGCTGATATGGCCGCCTTCCTCTTTCGGCTGGCGCGGCGCTGGGGTCTGGTGGAGGAGGACTGGCGCCCGGCAAGCAGGGTCGCGTTTGCGGACGTGACCGAGGGGGTTGCGCACGCTCGCGAGATCTGGTGGCTTGCGGAAACGGGAATCTCTGCGGGCTGGGACATGGGCGGCAGCAGAAAAGAGTTCCGCCCTTATGCCGCCGTCGCGCGACAGGACATGGCTGCGTTCTTGTTCCGCCTGGCAAAACTTGCAAACAAGGGCGGCGCCTCCGATGAGTGGACCGCTAGTCGAGCTGCTCGGCGGAAGTTCCGCGACGTTGATGCGGCAAGCCCAACAAACCATCACGTGGAGGTGTGGTGGCTTGCGGAGACCGGCGTCTCCGGTGGATGGGACGTCGGGGGCGGTCAATACGAGTTTCGGGGTTTGCAGGCGGTTGCCCGCGCCGACATGGCCGCCTTCCTGAACCGGCTCGACACCCTTGCATGAACGAACAATGACCATAAGCATACGTCCCATCAAATAGCTTACGTAAGAACCAGACGGCTGTGGTAGCATATAGACATCGTTTATACGTATGTGAAGTAATGTTTTGCGGGATCGGAGTGAATATGTCGGCTATGGCAACTATGACGAAGTGGGGCAACGGTGTGGGCATTCTCATTCCGAAGTCCGTTCGTGAGGAGGCGGGCTTTGGGCTGGGTGACCGCGTGCGAATGGAAGTGCGCGACGGCAGCATAACGATATATCGCGAGGATGCGGGATGGACGCTCCACGATCTAATGAAAGGCTACGATGGGCCACCTCCCGAAATCATAGATTGTGGGGCTCCGTATGGCAAAGAGGTATGGTAATGGCGCTCTTTCGACAGGGAGACATCGTGGAGTTTGACTTTAGCCCATCGCGTGGTCATGAACCAGCGGGGCGGAGACCAGGGCTTGTCGTTAGTAATGATGAGTTTAATTGGAGCACCTCTATGACGCTTGTGTGCCCCATTACTACGCGCAATAACGGTTTTCCGTTGCACCTCGCGTTGCCTGAAGAAATTGACGAGAGGTATGGCTTCGTGGTGGTTGAACAAGTTCGTGCGTTTGATCTTGAAACGCGAAATGCGATAACAATCGTGCATCTTGACCCCGATATGCCACTTATGCGTCACGTTCTCACGCTGCTGAAGAGTTTCTTCTGATGTTTAAGGAACCGCGCACTCGACGGAGAGGCCGCTCTCGTTGGCGAAGGCCTGCAGCGTTTGCCATGTGATACCTATATCATATACATGCAGTTCAGCGGCGTTGCAAGGGGGTAAGGCGATGAAGACGATAACCAGGCGAGAGGCGCTCGAGCTCATGGTTGCCACGGGTGCCTCGGTGTCGGTGTTTGGCGGATGTACACACAAAAACGTGGCTCAGCAGGGGCAGGTCTCTAGCGAAGCCGCCGACGAGACGCGACGAATCAGGATCCTGGCCACAAGTGATACCCATGGCATGTTTATGCCTTGGGACTATGCTTTGGATGAGGAGCATCCCACGGGAAGCATGGCACAGCTTGCCGCAGCCGTTGGGGAGCTGCGTGACCAAGATACGTTGCTGGTGGACGCTGGCGACACCATACAGGACAACATGGCCGATATTTTCCATGCCGACGCAGTGCATCCCATGATCGTGTGCATGAACGAGCTGGGCTATGATGTGGGTGTCACGGGCAATCACGAATACAACTTCGGTATGGATGTGCTGCGCAAGACGGTGGCCTCGTTTCAAGGCAAGGTGCTCACCGGCAACGTCTGGGACGAGAATGGCAAGCCCGTGGCCGACGGGTATACCATCATCACAAAGAGCGGTATCCGCGTGGGCTTTATAGGAATGGTGACGCCCCAAATACAGCGCTGGGATGCAATAAACCTCAAAGGATGCACCGTCACCGACCCCGTGGAGGAGACGCGCAAGATCATCGACCAGATTGCGGGCGAGACGGACGTGCTCATAGGCGTCATGCACATGGGCTTGGAAAACGAGTACAGATTGAAGAACACGGGGGTGCGAGACCTTGCAAACGCATGCCCCGAGCTCGACCTTGTCGTCGCGGCCCATACTCACGTGCTCAACAAGGGCGAGGAGATCAACGGCGTGCTGGTGGTGGAAAACAAGCACCACGCCCAGACGCTGAGTCTCGTCGACCTCACGCTCAAGCGCGACGGGGACGGATGGAGGGTTGCCGAGCGCTCCTCCTCGCCCGTAGACATTGGAACGTATAAGCCGGACCCACGTATGGCGGAGGTGCTGGCTCCCTTCGACGAGCGCGCGAAGGCGTATGCGCATGAGGTCGTGGGTGTCTTGGAGGGAGGGCCGCTCGCACCCGAGCCAGAGATAAGCACGATTCCCCAGGCGATGCTTGAGGACACGGCGCTCATAGACCTCATCCAGAGGGTGCAGCTTCACTACAGCCAAGCAGATATATCGAGCACGGCGCTGTTTACTGCCGATTCAAATATCGAGCCGGGTCCCATACGTCGTTGTGACGCGTCGCTCATCTACAAGCACACAAACACCCTCCATACCATACGGATGACTGGCGCTCAACTGCGTAAGTACATGGAAACGTCTGCCAACATCTATCGTCAATACCAGCCAGGGGATCTTACGATAGGCTTTGACTCCAAGATTCCTCTATACAGCTACGACATGTTTGAGGGTGTGAACTACAAGGTAAACGTCGCGGCAGAGCCGGGAAAGCGCATAGAAGACCTTACGTTGCCCGATGGCACGCCGGTCGCGGACGACGACGTGTTTGTGGTTGCTACAAACAATTATCGTGCTACGACCAACCTCCTGGTCCCCGGCGCGGTGTTTGAGGAGTCGGACATGCCCGAGCTTGTAGAGGCTGACATTGCCGGAAGCATAGGAGGAATACGAGACCTCATCATTGACTATATCGCGAACGTGTGCGGAGGTACCATACAGCCAACAGTTTCGCCTAGTTGGAGCATCGTCGGCAATGACTGGGATCCTCAGATGCACCAGAAAGCCGTCGAGCTCGTGGCGGAGGGGAAGCTTTCGGTGGAAAACATAGAGGACGGGAAGCGTCTGCCCCCCACCGTGATAACGGAAGATGATGTTCGAAAGCAGCTGGCGTGACCTGCTTTTTCACAAGGAACGACTGCAAACACCCTCCACGTGGCGTAAGAAGCCGCTCACCAATCAGTTTGGGCGCATGGCGTGTCCGCGCGGTACTATGAAATAAGTTAGGTACCTATGGTACATATGCACATTCGTCAGGAGGTTCTAAATGCTCGTTAATGCTACCGCCATGCTCAACGCTGCCGTCAAGGGTCACTACGGCATCGCCGCTTTCAACACCAACGACCTTGAGTGGACGCGCTCCATCCTCCAGGCCGCTGAAGAGCTTCAGGCTCCCGTTATCATTCAGTGCACCGCTGGCGCCGCTAAGTGGCAGATGGGCTTCAAGGTCGTTCGCGACGTTGTTGCTGACCTCGTTGACTACATGAACATCACCGTTCCCGTTGCCATGCACCTCGATCACGGCTCCTACGAGGACTGCTTCAAGGCCATCGACGCTGGCTTCACCTCCATCATGTACGATGGCTCCCACGAGCCCACGTTTGAGATGAACCTCGAGCGCACCGCTGAGATCGTGAAGCTCTGCCATGGCAAGGGCATCTCCGTAGAGGCCGAGGTTGGCGGCATCGGTGGCGTCGAGGACGGCGTTGCTTCCGCTGGCGAGCTCGCTGATCCTCAGGAGTGCAAGGCTATTGCCGACCTCGGCGTAGACTTCCTCGCTTGCGGCATCGGCAACATCCACGGTCTGTATCCCGATGACTGGGCCGGCCTGTCCATGGATCGTCTGGCCGAGATCAAGGCTCTGACGGGCGACCTGCCTCTCGTTCTTCACGGCGGCACCGGCATCCCCACCGCTATGGTGCAGGAAGCCATCGACAACGGCATCGCCAAGATCAACGTAAACACCGACCTTCAGGTCGCCATGGCCAAGGCCACGTGGGACTTCGTGGACTCCGGCGAGGCCAAGAAGGGCAAGAACTACGACCCGCGCAAGCTCCTCAAGCCTGGCTTCGACGCCATCGTCGCTCGCGCCAAGGAGCTCATCGTCGACTTCGGTTGCGACGGCAAGGGCTGGGCATAAGCGTAGACGCCACATCGTAGGAGCCGAAGCTGGCGCGCGACCCGTTTTGGTTGCGAAAGAACTTCGGTTTCGACGGCAGGGAATGGGTATAAGGAGTGTGCCCGCAATCTGCCAAGCTTGATTCCTTGCGCTCCGGGCTTCGGCTCGGAGCGTTTTTGTTACGGGGGTCATCATGTCGCAACGAGTTGTACATACCATTCCACCCACGTTTGACGAGCACAGTCGCGTGCTCGTGCTGGGAAGCATGCCGAGCCCCAAGTCGCGCGATACAGGCTACAACTACGGACATCCGCAGAACCGCTTCTGGAAGGTGCTTGCACAGCTGGCGAGGGAAGAGCCACCCGCGACGAACGAAGAGAAGAAGGCGTTCTGCCTGCGACATGGAATCGCGCTCTGGGATGTGCTTGCGGAATGCGAGATTGAGGGAGCATCGGATGCGAGCATACGCAATGCGAAGCCAAACGACCTCACGCTCATCACGCGGTCGGCACCGATTGAGGAAATCTTCTGCACTGGCGCAAAGGCCCATGCGCTCTATCGCCGGCTGTGCGAAAAGGACGTGGGAATGCCGGCCACACGCCTGCCTTCGACAAGTCCCGCAAATGCGGCGTGCGGGATGGAAAAACTCCTAGAGGCCTATGCTGCCATCTTCCATCGGCTTGAAAAAGGCCAAAGGGACGAGCCCTCTGGCCATGATGGTCGGCTTTAAATTGGGAAGCGCTGGCTATAAAAAGGAAGCGCTCCTAAGGGAACAAAAGACTTAGGTTCTTTCGCCATTTTGTGCTTCGAGACGGCCGTGCCGCTCGTAGTTGCTCAGACGCGTGATGCGATTGTCCTCGTCTACGAACGCGACGATAGGGCGATGTGCGCGTGCCTCTTCCGGACTGAGCCGTGCGTAGCTCATGATGATGACTTTGTCGCCCGGCCTTGCGCAATGCGCCGCTGCGCCGTTGAGACAGATGATGCCGGAGCCGCGCTCGCCGGCAATCGTATAGGTCTCGAGTCGCTGGCCATTGTTTACATTGACGACCTGGACTTTTTCGTATTCAAAAATGCCGGTGGCTTCGAGCAGGCCTTCGTCTACGGTGATGGATCCCACGTAGTCGACCTCGGCCTGCGTCACGGTGGCGCGGTGAATCTTTGCCTTGAGCATTTCGAGCTGCATGAACTATGCCTCCGCAAGGAAG
>CACXZL010000040.1 GCA_902772085.1 uncultured Coriobacteriaceae bacterium
CCCCCATTCGCCGCGCGAGCGTCCGCTTGTGCACGCGGCCGCTCAGGTCGCGTGCGAATGCGGGCGTCGAGGCGCCTAGACCGTCCTCCGCGCTTCCGGTAAGGCACGCGTGGCCGGACGCACGTGCGTGGCGCTGACCAGCGGGAATGCGTGCCCGTCCTCAAGGTCGATGCCCGTCGGCAGCGACGACCGCCTCCACAACCATTCTGTCGGAGATGATACTATTGGTCTAGTTATCAATAGAACGTTCTACTAGATATCCGCGACGTTTCCGGTTTAAGTCAGGAAGCGCAACAATAGCCGCGAACGGTAGGCTTGTGGCTCCAAGCCGGCATTCGCCGCTGAACGGATGGATTTGCTGGGGATCCGCGCTGTGCGGGAAGATTTGTCGGGATCGGCCGCTGTGCGGGTTTATTCGTCGCACGGCAGCCGATTCCGGCAGATGGTGACATTTCCCCCGTCCCCCTGTCACACGGCAGATGGTGACATTTCCCCCGACCCCCTGTCACACCCCTGTCACAGGTGCCGGTCTCCTGTGAGCGCGCGCCGCCGGCGTCCCGCGGGTTTTTTAACAAGTACGTTCTACGTGAGTGCTGCTAGAATAGGCGTCTATACAAGTTTGAGACGAGGAGTTGGTGGGGCGTCTATGGCATTGGCGGGTATCGGCGTAGACATGGTGGAGATCGCGCGCATGGAGAAGGTCTTGGAACGCAGGCCAAACTTCGTCAAGCGCGTGTTTACCAAGGCAGAGAGGGCGTATTGCGACCGTCTCGCCCGTCCGGCGCAGCACTACGCCGCCCGCTTCGCCGCACGCGAAGCCGTGCTTAAGGCGCTTGGCACCGGCTTCTCGCAAGGCATCGGTCTTACGGACGTGAGCGTGGCAAACAACGACGCGGGTCGTCCCGAGGTCGTGCTTGTTGGTCGCGCGCAGGAGGTGGCCCACGAGCTCGGCATTCGCGAGGTGGCGCTCTCCATCTCGTACACCCACGACGTAGCCGTGGCAAACGCCGTTGCCATGACCGACGAGGTGCGTCCGCGCAAGGAAGAGCGTCCCGACCCCAAGGAAGAGCTCAGGGCGTCTTTTCGAGCGGCACGGTCGGTCATAGACGAGCTTGAGCGCGTGGAAGAGCAAAGGGAGTACGAAGCCGAAGGCGATCAGGACGAGGCTACCGAGTAGGGATGTGATGTCACCAGACATCCGGATGAGGAGTGTGATGCACATGCAGCCAGTGCTCAACGTTGAGGACGTGCGTCATGTAGAACAAGAGCTCACCAAGGTGGGCGTGAGTTTGTCGGAGCTCATGCGGCGTGCAGGCGCTGCGGCGGCTCAGGAGGTCATGAGCCTCCCAGACGTCTCGTCCGTGGTTATCTTCGTGGGATTTGGAAACAACGGCGGAGATGGCTGGGTGGCGGCAGAGCGTCTGCAGGAGCGTGGCTACCACGTTACCGTCATCTCTCCCATAGAGCCCTCGCAGGTAAAGAGCGACCTCGCTCACGTGGTCGCCGTGTCGACGGAGCGCGCAAACGTGCCCATCCTCGTCGCACCTCCACGCGAGCGCCTGGAGGAGCTGCTCGTCGAGGCGGATGTGGTGCTGGATGCCATTCTGGGCACGGGTTTCCACGGCACGCCCGAAGCGCCGTTTGACGTGTGGATCAGCTGCATCAACGAAGCCGACCTTCGCGTGGTGGCGGTCGATGTGCCGAGCGGTCTATCTGCCCAAACTGGCCATGCGTCCGCAAGTACCGTGATTGCCGACGTCACGGTGACGATGCTCGCGCTCAAGCCTGGCTTACTGGCAGACGAGGGTCGCGACATGTGCGGCGACCTCGTCGTTGCTCCATTGGCCGAGCAGACCGAGCAGCTTGCCATCGAGGCGGACCCGGTCGCGTGGCGCAACGACGTCGAGGACTATTTGGACGTGATGGTACCGCCATCGGCGGCAGTGGACAAGTACACGCGTGGCTCCGTTCTCGTAGTGGGCGGCTCCACGCGCTATATCGGTGCGCCCGTGCTTGCGGCGCGTGCGGCGGCGCGCGCGGGAGCGGGCTACGTCACGCTTGCCGTTCCGCAACCTATCGTGCAGGTGGTGCAGGGTCATGTGGCCGAGATTCCTGTGGTGGGCTTTCCCTACGATCCAAGCACGGGTTCGTTTGCGGCCGATGCGCGGGAAGCGTTGGCAGAGCTTGCAGAAAAGAGCTCTGCCGTCGTGGCTGGACCAGGTATGCTTGTGAATGCGTCTACCATGTCGGTGATCACGGGTCTCTTGCAGTGCGACGTGCCGCTCGTGCTCGATGCCGACGCGCTGAATTGCATTGCGCGGCTTACCTCAGGACGCCTGGATGGCTTCCCCGAGCTGATTCGCCGCACGAATCCGCTCGTGCTCACGCCCCATCGCGGTGAGCTGGGAAGGCTCGTGGGTATGGCCGACAATCCGCCCGACTCCCTCACCAGGGCCCTTGAGGCGTCTCGTCGCATCGTGTGGGCCGAAGGCGGTAGCGAGGTGTGCGTGGTTGCCAAGGGCACGGCTACGGCATGCGTGGGCGTCGACATCGCCCTGCTACCCAAGCCTGGACCCGCAGCGCTTGCCACTGCCGGCTCAGGTGACGTGCTTTCAGGTATCATGGGTGCTACCTTAGCGCGCTCTGCGGGTATGGTGGAAAACGAGAATCTTCCACTGCTCTGCTCGCTTGCCTGTGAGATTCACGGCTACGCGGCAACGATTGCGACGCGTGACTTTGGTACGCGCGGGGTGATGGCGGGAGATGTGGCCGACGCCGTTGGCCTTGCGATGGATATGATCGAGGAACAAGCCTCCATGTGAGGCGGTGCATACGTGGGAGTGATGAAGAGATGCGCGGAGTGAAGTGTCCCGAAGATAGATGGGCTTGGGTGGAGGTAGACCTAGATGCCCTACGCCAAAACACGGCGGCACTTAAGCGCTTGTTGGCTCGCGACAAGCAGATGATGTGCGTGGTGAAGGCGGATGCCTATGGCCACGGGGCCGTTCAATGCGCAAAGGCGATGCGTCGTGCCGGGGCAGACCAGTTTGCCGTTGCGACTACCACCGAGGGCGTGGAGCTGCGTGAGGCGGGCGTTCGCGAACCTATCCTGATTCTGTCGGAACCGCCCATGGAGGCCATACAGAAGATCGTGGATTACGATCTCAGTCCTGCGGTGTTTGACCAGGACTTCGCCTTGGCGCTCGGCGAGTGCGCGGCGGCCGCTGGCAAGGTGGCTACCTACCATTTCGCCATAGACACCGGCATGACACGCATAGGGGTAAACTGGCGCGATGCCGTCAAAGTGCGTCGCAGCATCGACTTCCATCGTGGCATCGAGTGCGCGGGAACGTTCACGCACTTCGCCACGGCAGACGTTCAGCGTGATTGGGACTTCAACATGCAGGCGCGGCGCTTCACCGATGCCGTCTACGCCATGCAGGACGCCGGCTTGGAAACGGGCCTGGTGCATTGCGCAAACACTCCAGCCACCATTCTGCACCCCGACGTCCATATGGACATGTGTCGCGTGGGGATAGGGCTCTACGGTCTTCACCCTGCCATCGAGACGCGCCGCGAGGTTCGCCTGCGTCCCGTCATGAGCGTGCGTGGCCGCATCACGCGCGTGGAGCATCCCGAAGTGGGAACGGGCGTGAGCTATGGGCTCACCTATAGGGTGCCCAAACCAAACATCCAGATCTGTACCGTGCCCATCGGCTATGCGGATGGCCTTTCACGCAACCTCTCCGGAAACATGGACGTGCTGGTAAACGGTGAGCGTTGCCGTCAGGTGGGTCGCATCTGCATGGACCAGTTCATGTTTGAGGTCACGGTCAACAACGTTCGGGCGTATAGGCCCACGAGGGCAGTCGAGTATGGCGACGTGGTCACGGTGCTCGGCTACGACGGCGACGAAATGATCACCGCCGACGACATGGCCGCTCGCAGAGAGACCATCAACTACGAGGTCGTATGTGACTTTGGCCTCAGGTTGCAAAAGATCTATGTGTAGCGCTGTCACCAAGGCGGGGCGAGGACGCCGACGAGCCCCACGCATGTATCTTACCGAGGAGGACGAGTCCATGCCCGTTATGCACATACCTGGCCACGACCATCAGAAGCCGCAGGAGGTGCGGCTGGAAGAAATTCGAGACCTCATGGGCAACTGCATGCTCTGTCCCTTGGGACAGACGCGTACAAACCTCGTGTTTGGCGTGGGCAACCCAAACGCGCGCGTCATGATAGTGGGCGAGGGTCCGGGACGCAACGAGGACCTGCAAGGTGAGCCGTTCGTGGGCGCTGCCGGCAAGAACCTCGACGCGCTCTTGTCGCTGGCGGGATTGAGACGCGAGGACGTCTACATCGGCAATGTGATCAAGTGCCGCCCGCCAAACAATCGCAATCCCAAGCCGGAGGAGATTGCCGTCTGCGCGCCATTCCTGCGCGAACAAATTCGCTCCATCTGGCCTGACGTGATCGTGTGTCTGGGCAACTTTGCCGCGCACTTCGTGCTCCGCACCGAGATGGGCATCACGAGCCTGCGCGGGCGTTTTCATCAGACGGGTCACTTCGTCGTGATGCCTACGTTCCATCCGGCGGCCGCCCTGTATCACCGTGAGTGGCAGCCCATCTTGGAGGACGACTTCCGCATGCTTGGCGTATGGCTGGCAGAGCATCCCGCAGGCCCGGGGAAGGAGGGCTAGTCGTGGTGGAGTTTGTGACGCGCTCCGCGGAGGAGACCATCGCGTTGGGCAGGCGTCTGGGTGAGCTTTTGGACGAGGGCGACGTGCTTGTGCTCACCGGAGACCTCGGTGCGGGAAAGACGCAGCTCACGAAGGGAATTGCCGCTGGCATGGGTGTGGAAGACGACGTGACGAGCCCTACCTTCACGATCCAGATGGTGTACGAGGGTCGCGAGCTGCCACTGTATCACTTCGACCTGTACCGCCTGGAAGACCCCGACCAGCTCGACGATACGGGGCTCTTTGACGTACTGGGCGGAGACGGGCCTTGTGTCATCGAATGGGGCGAGCAGTTCGCAGGGCAGCTGGGCGACGAGCGGCTCGACGTGTATCTCACGCGCATGGACGACGAGGCAGCTCCCGGCGAGGAGCCGGCTCGGCGCGTGCGCTTCGTGCCCCACGGCGTTCGAGCCTGCTCTATCGTGCAAAACATCAAAAGGGACTAAATCCCTTTTGACAAAATCGAACAATTACCGCGCGCCAGATGCCACTATAGGAGTGAGCAATGGTTGTTCTTGTCAGCGGTAAATCTAGGACGTACGCACGTAAGCGGTGACGCCCAACGAAAGGCATGCCCGTGTACACTTATCGTCCCAAGCGGGTCCCTACTGTGTACACTCGGGCGCGGCGCCAACCCGCCGTGCACACTTTCCGTCCAGCAACGGTCCCCACCGTGTACACTCGTGGCGCGGCAGCCGTTCACCGTGTACGCTTATCGTCCCAAACGGGTCCCCACCGCGTATACTCGTGGCGCGGCAGCCGTCACCGTGTACACTTTCCGTCCCAAACGGGTTCCTACCGCGTACACAAACGGGCCAGAAGTGTGCACGGTGCGGGGCCTCCCGTTCCGAAAAGCGCGCATGGTGGGGGTGTTGTTTGCCGTGTGCACTTTCCGTCACAAACAAGCCCCTACCGTGCGCACTCTGGCGCCGCGCCCGCCCGTCGTGTGCACAAACAGCCAAGAAGCACACGCGGCCTGAAAGGCCTGACGCGGGGCCGGCAACTGACGTGCCGACATGGGCGCAGCTATCTCGTGCGTATGTCCCGGTGGCAATCCAACCTCTGGCTCCGCCCTCGGTGACCTCATTCAGGAGAAAGCTTTTACAAGCCGTTTCTGATCCTGTCGGCGCAGGAAACGATCCACTCGTGAAGGAGGGATTTCTCGTTTTCGGAGAGGGACCAGACCCACTTGTCGTATGCGAGTTCCGGCTTCCAGTCTATGGAAGCTTCGAACACAGGGGCAGCCTCACTGAGGCAGGCGTCATGGAAGGGCTCCGCGTCCCACGACGAGGCAAAGCTCTTGTATCTCTTGAGACGTTCCTCCACGCAGTCGTCAAGAGTTTCCAGTGCCCCGGCGTAAACCAGCGACAGCTCTTCGTCTGCGCAGATTTCACTGCGTTTCATTCTGATTTGCGTGTACCATGCTTTGAGCGCATAGAGCTGGGCGAGGTATTCGGTGTTGCTCTCGCGAATATGGCTGATGTGCTTTTCTGACGGCTGGCTGCTGTCGTAAGAGAAGGGCCTCTCAAAGCTGAGGCTCTTGCCAGAATACATGGTATCGTCTGGAACCGACCTGCGAACGACCTGGCCGGCAATGGTCATGGCGCCGAACCCGATTTCCTTGGGCCCAACGATGCCGCTCATGCCGCCCAGAAAGATGGGCGGCTTGTCGATGAACACGCCTTCGGTGACGGTTCCAATCAGGGAAGGCGTCGCCTTGTCGCCGGTTTCGCCCCAAGGGGTGAAGTTGAAGTGGATGAAGCCGCTGCCGACCTCTGTGTGGACCTTGCGGGAAAGGCCGCCAGAAAGCAGGGCGTCGCAGAAGTTGATGAGGGAGCCCATGGTCACGCCGTACATCATGATCGTCTGCTTGAGTCCCACGGCATGGGCGGTGTTTGCCTCCTCCTCAAGCAGCGTGCCCGCACGTAGATGGCAGCTGCCGCCCACGTTGGCACGGGGGAGAAGCGTGGACCCGGCAACATAGCCGCTCGCAATGGATGCGCCTGCGCCGATCACGGAGTCGTTTACCGTGGCGGGACCTTCGGTGCCGATTTTTGCACCGCTGCCTATGAGCGTGCGGCTTCCGATAAGACGTGTACCGGGGTATAGAACGCTGCCCGGATAAATCCTTTCAAGGTCAACATCGGGAGACACGTAAACCTGTCTCGGGTCAATTATGTTTACGCCCTTTTCCTCAAGGGCTTTTAAAGATTGTTCGATGCTGTAATTCATATCACACCCCATCGCTATCAGTGTCCATTTATGAGCAAAGCGGAATCGATGGCCTTGACGTCTTCAAACCACAACTTTTTTGTATTCGAATCCTGCTTATGTTGCACATAATACCACTTTACCGTAAAGGTTGCGAAAGCCTTGCGGTTTCCCCGAGGTTGTTGTGTTTGCCGTGTCACTGTTCACGGGCTCGCCAAGGCGCCGGACTTGAGTTCTGCTGGACATGGCGTTCCGAGAACGTGCGTCACGACGTATTTGGGACGGTCGGACTGGCGTGGCCCGCCAGAATAGACGCGGTGTCTGCCAGGGGTACGCACAAGGCAATGATTGCGCTAAAAAAAGTGGGTCGTGCTAGGAGCACAGTGATGAATCGCTGCTTCCCAAATCCAGCTCGGGGTATACTCGATGCCAGACACATCGGCGATGGAGGAGACATCTCATGTGCAACGGATCGGTCGCAGACAAGGGCAAGCCAAACATCGTTGACAGAAGCGGCAGGCACCAGCTTCCCATAGGCATCGAGAGCTTCGAAGACGTGCTGGAGGAGTTCACCTACGTGGACAAGTCGCTGGCCGTGAAGGAGCTCGTGGACAGGCGCGGCGTGACGCTCTACTGCCGCCCCCGGCGCTTCGGCAAGTCGACGTTCCTGCGCATGCTGCAGTGCTTCTTCGAGGCCCCCAGAAATGCAGGCCAGCCTACGCGCAAGCCCCTCTTCGACGGCCTCGCCATATCCCAAGACGACCGACGATACATGGACGAGTGCTCTGCACACCCCGTGATCTATCTCAACCTCTCAGGCTGTGGCGCAGCCACATACGAGCAGACTCTCGCCAAGATTGCCTCGGTGGTGGCCGCGGAGTTCGCCCGGCACCGCTACCTCTACGACCCAACCTGGATGTTTCCCATCGAACAAGAGCGATTCCAACGACTCACGGGCGGGACAGCAAGCGAGGTGGAGCTGATGGGTTCGCTCACGTGGCTCGCCACGCTTCTTCGCAGCCATCACGGATCGCAGGTCGTAGTTCTCATAGACGAGTACGACACGCCCGTAAACGACGCGCATCTGAACGGCTTCCGACGCAAGGTGCTTGATTTCTACCGCTCCTGGCTCTCCAACGCGCTCAAGGGGACGGTGGACCTCTACTGCGCCGTGCTCACCGGCGTGCTGCGGGTGAGCCAGGAATCCATCTTCAGCGAGCTCAACAACGTGCGGTTCGACACGACGCTCGACGATGGTCGCGCGGAGGCCATCGGCTTCACGGCGATGGAGGCTGCGGCGCTTGCGGCCTACGTGGGGCGAAGCGACCGCATCGCAGAGATGGCCGAGTGGTACGACGGCTACCGCTTCGGCAAGGCGGACATCTGCAATCCGTGGAGCGTGCTCAACTATCTGCAAACCGGTGAGGCCCAGCCCTACTGGACCAACACCAGCAGCAACGGGATCGTCTCCGACCTCGTGCGGCGAGCTGGCGAAGAGCAAACAGCGGAGCTTGCGGAGCTGGCCGGTGGGGGCGTCGTTACCAAGCCACTGGATCTGGACACCGTCTTTGACGATCTGGGAAACAACCCCGAGGCCGTGTGGGCGCAGCTCTACCAGACAGGTTACGTCACCACCAGCGACACGGGAATGCCAAACGACGACCAGATGCCCCGCGAGCTGAGGATCCCCAACCTCGAGGTCGGCAGACTATATGGCAAGGAGCTCCTCGCCCGCGCCACTCGCCTCGCCGGCTCCGAGCGGCGACTCGCAAGCCTGCACCGCGCGATCGTGGCGCGCGCCGCGCCCGCCGCCCAGGAGACCCTGCGGCACATCCTGCTGGACTCCGCCTCCTACCACGACCTCACGAGCGAGGCGGGCTACCACGTGCTGCTGCTCGCGCTCCTCTACGCCGTGCCGGGCTACCGTCCCGCCACCTCCAATCGCGAGAGTGGCGACGGGCGTTGCGACGTGCTGCTGGAGCCGCTTGCGGCCGAGGCGGGACGCCTTCCCGCGCACGCCATGGAGCTCAAGCTGGACAAGTCCGCAAAGACCGACGACGCGCTCGCCGCCTGCGCGCGCGACGTCGCGCTCGCCCAGGCAGAGCGTAAGGAGTACGGCCATGGCCTGGTCGGCACAGGCCTCGTAAGGTGGGGCGTGGCCTTCTGCGGCACGCGCGTGGCCGTGGTGTGCGATACCGCCAAGCTGGACTGAGATGGCCAAACACCTCAAGCCCCAATGGCCACGGACTGGGAGGAGCCGCAATGAGAATCTGGCAAGATGCGCACGACAGTCTCATAACCGACGAGCAGCTGGTCCGCCACATAGCGGCTTACGGCAGCCTGTCCCGCGCCCTCGAGGCGGGAGACATCCGCCTCGTCGTCTCCTCCGCCAACGAAGACGCGACGCCCCGGGACGGCACGCGAGGCAGCGGAGGGAGGCGTCCGCATGCCCCCCTCTCATCGCTCCTCTAGCATCACAGAGGCCTACGGGGCACTCGCCGCCCGATGGCGCTCCCTTGACGAAAACGAAAGGGGGCTTCTGGTAGACTCCTTCGCCGTCGGCTTTGCATACCACTCGGGAGGCATCGAAAACGACCAGATCACCCTGCACGACACGCGTGAGGTGTTCGACCGCGATGGGGTGTCGTCCTTCTCGGGCGATGTGCGCACGATATTCGAGATTTCCAACCTCAAGGCAATGTGGACATGGACCATGGACACGCTGCCACTTGGTTTCTCGTTCGACACGCAGGAGCTGCTCTTCTGCCACAAGACCCTCACGAATGGCACGTATGACCGGCGCCGGTGGTCGCTGGGAGAACGTCCCGGAGAGTTCAAGCACCACATGTACGAGGTGGCCGACGGAGTCGGCGACCCGCCCGAGGAGGTACCGGCCTCAATCGAGTCGCTGCTCGCCGAGGTGCGAGACGCCCTCGCCGCGCGAAATGATCCCTTG
>CACXZL010000041.1 GCA_902772085.1 uncultured Coriobacteriaceae bacterium
TTGGCTTTGGTTTCAAAATGAAGAATATGTTCTTCACCTTCAACACCCGTATGGTCAATTTTATCAATGCCGCCCTTCCTGTTTCTGCCATCAGGGCCTTGGTAGATGGTAACGTCGACCAGAACGGTGCTCCCGTCCCAGAGGTTTATCTTGCCGATGGCGTCACCGATGCTGTCTATCAACACCTGTGAGGCGGCGAGGGTAGCGTCGGCGTCCTCGGGGGTTATGCTCGCCATAATCGCGGCAAGGTCGTTGATGGAAAGGGGGAATCCCAAGACGTCGCCGACGGCATTGAGGTATCTGTTGAGCGCATTGAAGTCGGCCACGGTGCTTCGGTACTCTTCGTACAGCGACTGATAGCTCGACGCCACCTCGGTCCACTGGGCATCCTTTTCTTCCTCGGGCGCCGCCTTATAGCTGTTCAAGGCACGCTCGGTCTGGTTTTGCAGCGACACCAACGTGCTGTAGTGGGCGTTGAGGCTGCTGTACGCACCCATAAGCTCGTCATATGTCGGGCGAATCGACTCGAATTTCGCGTGAAGCTGGTTGTAGATGTTTACCGCCGCGTTGTAGGTCTGCAGACCGGCGTCGTATTGCGCCTGGCCGTCTGCGAGCTGCTTGTACGCCGCTTCGAGCTGGCGCTGTGCATCGCCTTGCTGCGACGACGCGGAGGTCACGGAGTTTATGAGCTCGCTTTGGCCGGCCTCGAGCTGCTCCTTGCCCTCTTCCAGGACCTTCTCGCTTTCCGCCAGCTGCTGCTGGCCCTTTTCGAGCTCGCTCTCACCCTCGTTGAGCTTCTTCTGCGCATCTTCGATCTTGGTCTGTGCATCGTCGTGGATCTCGTTGTAGCGCGCCGTCCCCAACGTCCCGCCAAGCTCCGTCAGCTTGTCTACGATCGGGCTGATCTTGTTCTTGTACTCATCGGAAAAGGTGCTTATCCCGTCGAGCGACGTGCAGCGAATGTATACCGAGGGATAGCCGTCACGATACTTCTCGGCGTCGAAGACGTCCTTCTTTACGAATGCGACGCAGTCCACGTCGCCGGAGCCGATGTTTGACACACCATAGGCGGTCGACTGGTTGTAGAGGTATGCCGGGCTGTCCACGAGCGCGGTGACGGTAAACGTGCTCTCGCGCAGGTATTGCATGCCGTCGGCATCGTCGTCCGTCGCATCATGCTTCAGGCTCACCGTGTCGCCTATGCCTATGTTTTTCTTTTCGGCCCACTTCTTGAGCAGGGCGACCTCGTTGTTTTCCATGGGGAGGTTGCCTACGACCGCTATGGGCTTGTCGATTTCGTTTGGCATGGACTGCATCTTGAGCGTATAGCTGGTGCTGCCGTCCTTCATGACCGCATAGGAGCTGTATCCGTACTCGATCGCGCTCACGCCGTCGATCTCCTCGATCTTCTTGAGATCGCTCTGCGTGATGCCGTAGGGGAACGAGATTTCAATGTCGTGCATGTTTCCCTTCTCGAGGGATTCCTGATAGGCGTTCCTCAGCGCCACGGCACCCCACTGAATGCCGAGAAACAGGCCGATGCCGAGGCACACAAACATCGAGATCGAAAAGAAGGCGATGATGTTTGACCGTATGTTTGCAAGGAGCTCGATGATGCGAATCTTTTTCATGCGACCCTCCCACTACCAGACGAGGTCTGTTGCATGGGCCTTGTGACGGTTGATGGTCACCTCGTGCATCCTGCCGCCACGCATGCGCACCACGCGGTCGGCCATACGGCAAATCTCCTCGTTGTGGGTCACCATGATCATGGTCGTGCCCTCAGCGATGATCCTTTCCATGACGTCGAGGACCTCGATGGAGGTGGTGTAGTCGAGTGCGGCCGTTGGCTCGTCGGCGAGAATGATTCGCGGGCGCTTCATGAGCGCGCGTGCGATGGATACGCGCTGCTGCTGGCCGCCAGACATCTGCGATGGATAGTTGTACTTTCGCTGACCGAGGTTCACGATGTCGAGCGCCTCGTCGGCACTCATGGGATTGGGTACGAGGCTCGCTATGAGCTCGAGGTTCTGCTTGGCGTTGAGGTTTGGCATGAGGTTGTAGCTCTGGAAGATGAAGCCGATGTTGTCACGACGATAGTCCGTGAGACGCTCCTGCGTCGCATCGGCAAACTCCTCGCCAAAGCACTCGAACGATCCGGCCGTGGGATGGTCCATGCCGCCGATGATGTTGAGTAGCGTTGACTTGCCGCAGCCGGACTCTCCCAAAAGGACGAGGAACTCACCTTCGTAGACGTCGAGGTTTACCCCCTTGAGCACCTTCGTCACCACATCGCCGTTCGTGTACTCGCGTGTCACGCCGCGCACGCGCATGATGACCTTGCCGGGATTCCATTCCGGCTGGATCTGCTCGTTTTCGTCGAGGGCCATCGCCGCGAGCATGCCCATCATCTCGCAGACGTCGGCCTCTTCGTTGGTGAAGAATCCGCCATCCTCTTTGTTTATGAACTGGATGCAACCGAGATTGTTGTACTTGCTGGAAAAGGGCACGCATATCATCGAGGTGATGTCTATGCCGGCAAAGTCCGCCACGGTCATGGGGTCGTTTGCGGCCGTGAAGTTGAGGTAGCGCTCCGACTGCTGGTTCTTGAAGACGCGGCCCACTGCGCCCTCTCCCGGCACATGCGAACACGAGGTCAAGTCAGAGGTGGCAACCCAGAAATAGGGACGCAGGCTGTTATCGTCTTTGTTTGCATACCAGATCGCACCGCCCTCGGCCTTGCAGTTTTTCAGTATGACCTTCAGGCCTTCTTGAAGCGCTTCGTCAAGCGTAGAAGCACGGGCAATGGCGGTCTGCGCCTCATTGAGCGCGCGATATGCCGATACCATCGAGGTGTCCATGGTGTTGCTCCCCTCAGAATCTTTTCATCATTTGACACACGGATTCCATAATAGCATCGTTTATGCCAAGTGTAAGAAAAAGGGCGTCTTGTGCAGGATATGACGTAATATGGCGCACAGATTCATACTAGGTTCGAACGATGCGACGACCGACATGACGAAGCGACAAGACGACCCACAAAAAGAAGGTCCAGGCAGCACCCCGGACCTTCTCTCATGCGCACTATTTGATGTCGCGTTACTCCATGCCGTTTACAAGCTTCTGAACGCCACTCTTGCGCTGAGCGGCCTGATTCTTGTGGATTATGCCTTTGGACGCCGCCTTGTCGAGTTTGCGGCAGGCGACGTATGACGCGGTCTGCGCAGCTTCTTTGTCGCCAGCCTCCACGGCCGCGCGAACCTTCTTTACGTAGGTCTTGAGCTCAGAACGAACCGCGCGATTGCGAATACGAGCCTTCTCGGCGGTACGGATACGCTTCTTTTGAGACTTGATGTTTGCCACGTGCTTACCCTTTCGGTCATGAACATTGAGGCCTCTATGCTGAGACACGGATGCAGTAAAGGTCACCGTGTGAGTATAGCATGTTTTTGCACACAGCGAGCAGGTTCTTTTTCTACACAGGACGTACGCATGAAGGGCGGTTGTTGCCGTGCACGCCCCTCACGGAAGGGCCCCATGACCACGATCAGACGACCTTGGAAGGATGGCAGATCTGCAGGACGAGCTTCAGAAAGGACGTTTCAGGATCCTCTCCCGACTTCAGCTTGCGCTCGCATACGGCGCAGGCTTTCAGGCATGCGACGAGCTGAGCTTGCGAGAAACGCCTTGAGGACTGCACGACGCTTCTGACCTGCCATTCTTGTCTGCCAAGCTCAGACGCTACTTGCGAGGCCTGGCCTCGATCCATCAACGAGCGCGCACAAATGAGCTCACGCACGCGTCGCGTAAGCAGCGAAAGCAGGGCGATGTGGGAAGGCGACTGCATGTTACCGTACAGTTCGAGCGCGCGTGCGGCATCCCCCTCGGCGACCTTGTCGAGAAACTCCCACGGCTTCACCTCGGCGGTACGAGCGACGTGTTCCTCGACGTCCTCCACGGTGATGCGTCCTGACGCCGCACAAAGCTCAGCCAGGGTCGTAAGCTGTCGGTCGAGCAAGACGGTGCTCTCCCCAACCCTGCTCACCAGCTCCTTTGCAGCTCCCGCATCGAGTCGAACGCCCTTTGCGCCAGCATGTTTTATGAGATACGCTGGCAAGTCGCGAGCCTTGATGGGCGTGCATTCGATGACGGAGCGCTGCCCAACCCCTTTTACACTCTTGTAGAGACGGGTGTTTTTTGCGAGCGTTTCAGCTTCCAGGCATAGGACGCATCCTGGATTCGGATTTGAAAGATACGATACGATGGTCTCGCTCACGGGCTTGGGCAGCTTGTTTGCCTCGTGGATGAGCACCAGTCTGAAAGCATCGCCCACGGGCAGGGTATTGAGCGATATGGCGATATCGGTAGGATCCATATCGCCAGACGCCGTCCGTTCGTCAAGGTTGAACGCAGCCAGGCCCTCGTCGAGACGAGCCTTGAGCCTTGTCATGGCCGTCTCGCGCTTGAGCTGATCGCCACCCACTATGAGGTAGGCTGGAAGAAGCCCCGCCATGCTTACGCACTCTGCTTGAGGTCCACGTTCCAATAGGCGATCTGCGGAGGCATAAGCGGCGTCTTCCGTACCGTAATCGGTTCGCTCACATCGGGAGAAGTCACCACGGTGAAGGTGATGACCGCGCTCTCCAGCGAGCTCAGCCTCAGGTTTGCACCCCATACGTCCAACCCCTGATAGCGCGTGTTTTTCCACTCGCTGTCTCCTGGCGCGTCGCCTTGCGTGTTGAGTCTCTCCACGCTCAGGTTCTCGATGTGACCACCTTCAGGAGCTATGATATGGCATTCCTCATACAGGTCCGTCTCACCCCTACCGGGCATCTTCACTTCAATGTAGTCTGGTATAGGTTGCTTATAGGCCGACTGATCGAAATTGTTTTTCAGCGTGACGGCCATGCGGTAGGAGTGTGACCCGTCCGCATTGTGAATCGGCTCGCTCAACTCGGTATCCATGCTGATATAGAAGGACATCTTTGACGTGCTACCGTCGCTTACGTATACACCGACTTCAGGTTTCGTGGAATCATGCGCGAGGATACCTGCGAAGTCTGCCTCTTTCAGCGCCTGCTCTATGATCTCGTCACGCACCCACACAAGGCATCTCCCCTCATCGGCCGCCTTGGAAACGGCATTGAGGAACCCAGGGACATCCATGGTATCCAAGTCGCCAAAGATCTTATCGAGGGTTTTGTTTGCCACCTCGCGATAGAAGTCGTCGCAGGTGCCGGGATCCCACCAGTAGAGCGACTGGTTCAGCATGACGGCCGCGGCATTGCTGCCGTCAACCCAGACGCCGTAACTCGTATCGATGCCTCCCACGGATTCGAGCAGGTATTGCAAGAAGACCGGATCGAGGCCAAAGACGCCATCGAGCTCGTCTTCCTGATAGAAGCTCCAAATGTTGTGATACAGCTGTCCCACGCGAGAGAAATCGGGAATCACGTTGTGATCGCCATGGTTGAGGTCACAGCGCTTTCCGAAGCTCTCGATCTCATCCACGGTGGCCCCAGCAGGAAACTCAGCATATGAAAGCACTTCAGACAGGTTGTAGAAATCCCCTATCTCAATCTTGCCATTGGTCACGGACATTATCGCAAAGGAGCCGACGAAGCCACCCAAAGCATGAATCTCGGCGGTGTTTTCCGCAAGGATAAGATAATGCTTCGTCTCTCCATTTGCCCCAAGAAGACCTGGTAGATAGGGAAATAGGGGACGCAGTCGCTTGGTGATGTTTGCTACGGTGATGATCGTGTCGCGCGACGTGTCTATGATGGACTTGAATGGCCCGAAATTGGCTGGCGGCAGGTCTTCCATGGTCTTTGAAGCCCGCGTGAGTGACGGGGTCGCCTCTTCGACCGCGTAGAGTAGACTGGGAAGCACCGACGCATTGATGGAACCCTTACGTATAAAGTCTGACAGTGCGAGAATCTTTCCGCTTTTCGACATGGGAACAAGAGCGTGATCTGAAAAATCCACGAGTACCGCCGCAAGCGTACGTATGCTGTCCACATCAGGCCCCACCACGGGCAGACGCGAGACAAACTCCCACATGGAACTATCCAACTCGTCCTGCAGCCCGTGAGCAGCTTCTTTCACATCCTGCGCGGACTTGGACAGCCGCTCCTGATCGCCCTTCTTTGCGGCTACGAGAAACGACGCCGCTCCACCCCTCACGGCACCCACTTGCTTCTTTATGCGATTCGCCGATATGAAACCCATGGCCGCGACCGCCAGTACGACAAGCAATATGATTAAAAGTGATATCCTCAATACCCAGGACCAGATGTCGTTTCGTTGGGAAGTATTTTTGAGCATTCCTGCATCTCCCCCCCTGTACACATTTCCAGTGTCGCGCGTCCACTCATCTTCATGTGTGAAATTACTCTTCTGCGAAGCCACGTAGCCTCTCCCATGTCTCAAGGTGGTGAATGAATATAGTTCTAATTTAGTATGCCACAGCTAGTGCCGCATCGCCCGCTCTTCTTTATTTCTGCGTCAGATTATCAAGTATGTCGTGGCCGCTCACGCTGTTGGCGTACGGAATCTATGGCATTGTTTATGCTGTCTGACAACTCTATGAACTCGTTTGTGTCGCGCTCGTCCACCTTGCGCTCGGACGACCCTTTCGCGATTTCATCTAAGGCCTGGCACGCATCACGCATCGGTTGCGCGACGAGATCGTCTACCAAGATGTGCGCCTGGATGAAGATCAGTCCGAGAATCAGGAAAAAACCCAATGCAAGGAGAAGCATGGTGATGGCGCGATTCCTGTAGACGTCAGCGGTCTTCATCACGGCCATGATCTGATAGATTCCCGAATCAGCCCCACGCACATACCCCATCTCGGACGCACGGAAATAGCACATGGATCCGTCTTCAAGGTACCAGTCCGAGGCGGTCTTCTCCTCAAAGAGGGATTCGTCGAAACCATAGGTGAATCCACTTCCCACCTTCTGCAAGAAACCCTTGCCAAGGGCGTCTTCGATATTGGTCGCAACTATGACCCCGTTGTCGGCTAGAGCCACCAGACATTCGTTTTCCAAGCCCATGCTTGCAGAAAGCCCAGAAATGGTGGACGAGCTTATCTGAGACATTGTCGTATTGCTCAGACGACTATGTCGCGCCATGGAGCCAAACACCTTCTCGCGATTGGTAAGCTCTGACTTGATGTATGCTATCTGGCTCTGAAGGGTCTTCTCCGCCACGTCCTTGCATGCGATGCTCACGAAGCCATAGCTTATGGCCATAATGCCAACATAACCCACCATGACCGATATGATGAGCCAGCCGCCAAATACCATCCTGAGGGAATGGGGCCCACACCTCTGCAGGCGGACTTCGTGGAGCTTGTCAATCGCGATCGAGCAGATGGCAATGACAGCGAGATTCGTCAGAAACTGCGTGAAGAAGGCAAACGGACCCATGAGCTGCGAGAACGTCTTTGAGGGCACGGGTATGGACAAGTATGAGTTTGTGAGATACGCCGCCCCTTGAAAGAAGCTCGAGAAGAGCAGCGAACCGAGCAGGCAGCTCAATGCGATGCTCGTAGGTCGTCTCCATCCCTTCTCGCCACGGTACCTGTCCACTAGGAAATACATGAACCCCATGAAGAATCCGATAAGCGAAAACAGGAGGACGGACGTGATCGGCGACTGGAAATACCGCTCATACACATCGTAGGGCACCGTGCGTGCATGTATCATGACCATCAGTCCGGTGATTCCACCGATGACCGTGCCCGCAAGCGTGCCAAACAAGAGCGACGCAGCCACCACGGGCGCCAGGACAAAGATGAAATGAGCGTCTTCTACGACGATGTATGACAATTGCGTCACGATCATGGAAATGCACACGAGAAGAAGCATGGACATAAGACGTCTACGCATACCCTCGTCTAGGTACGACAGCATTCCCTTCCACTTCAGCATGTGTCCTCCTCTTACGCAGCAACCGTTCCATTGTGCCACAAAGAGTCATTTGTGGGGATGACGCCATACGAACAAGTGGCCGTGCGCAGTCCTTGCTTCGTTGCAAAACTGTACACGGCCACGGTGCCTTACTGCTTCCTAATCCGTCGACTCGATATCAGCCACTAGAGGACTGTAGCCCGCTTTATCCTTCCGCCTGGTCTTCGGCCGGCTCTTCTTCCGATGCATAGCCATAGGCAACAAGGACGCCTTTGTGATCGTCGGCGGTGATGGGGGTGAGCGTGGCTCTACCGTGCTCGCCAGCATCTATAAGCAAACTTGAGGCGTTCACATCCGTGATATGGAAGACATACGGGTCTGCCTTCTCAGACGTCTCAACACGGGAATCTTCATCAGAGGAGTCTTCCGATTCTTCCGGAGCGGTTATGGTGGCCGTCCCGTCAGCGGCCAAGGTATAGTTGCCCTCTGCGTGGAAGGGCTCCGCGTCCGTCTCTTCGATCGCGACTATGAGGACCTCAGCTGTCTTCGCAGCCTCATCCTCCATGAAATAGAACGTCTCGCCCGTGTCGGTCGTTCCACGCCAGTACAACGTCTGAGGAGCCCTTTGCTCGCTCGACGAAGACGATGCGGAGCTCGTCGTGCTGCTCGCGGAGCCTTGGGCTTTGCCGCAACCTGCCAAGCCCAACGTGAGCGCCAGCATCCCAGCGCATAGATACGAACCATACCCATATACCTTCATCAACGTTTCTCCTTGCGTCTGTTTAGTCGTCTTGTCCCCTGCGCAACGCGTATGCTCCCGCAAGAGCCAAAACGGAGAGAGACCCAACGAGCACCGTCGGCATGGCTGACGTGCCGTCACCTGTCTTGGACAGGGTACTACCGCTTGCACTGGAGGAGGACGTCATCCTGCTCGAAGAGGAGCTCGTAACGGCATTTGCCCTCCAAGTGGCATAGAGCACCATGCTGCCCGTAGGGGTGATGGTAGCCTGGTCGCCATAGGCGGTCCCACTTCCATCAGCCTTGGTGTTCCAGCCGTTGAACGTATAGCCAGAACGCGTAAGGGTGTTTGCGGGAAGACCCACCGAATCGCCATCGGCGACGGTTATGGAATTCATCGTGCCCGAACCACCGTTTGCGCTAAAGGAGATGGTGAAGCTGGCCGTGCCGCTTGTCCATTGTGCGTACAGCATAACGTTCGAGTTTACCTTTACCTTACCCTCGTCTTTCACGGACGTGCCACTACCATCGGCCTTGGTGTTCCATCCATTGAAGGTGAAGCCTTCGCGGGTAAACGTATTTGCCTTGAGGTTTACCGTCTCGCCCGTTTGAACGACGAGTTCGTTCATGGTACCAGTGCCACCATTGGCGTCGTAGGTCACTGCGGCATAGTTTTCCGCAATCCCAAAGGTCGCTTCGACCTGAACGTTTGCATTTCCGATTTCAAAGGTCGCCTCGGGAGACGTGGCGTCGGATATGGTCACGTTGCCAGCCTTTACCTCCCACTTTTCAAAGACGTAGTATTCATTGCTGGGCGTGGCCGTAAGCTTGACCAGAGTCCCTGCAGCGCCTGCCGTGGGAGACGCGAGAACCGTGCCGCGCTGTGCATTGGCTACCGTCGCAGTTACCGAATATGAGCTTGCCGAATCTGAAGCGACGTCGCCGGCCACCGTTTTCACGGTTTCGTTATTGCCCGATGCAATGTCATTGCCCGATGTATTGCCCGATGCAATGTCGGTTGCGCTATCGCCATCTGCCTGGTTCGTCAGAAGAGGTCTGAAGTTGGCCTTCACCGTCACGTTGCCCGTACCGATGGTGAGGATGTTTGAGG
>CACXZL010000042.1 GCA_902772085.1 uncultured Coriobacteriaceae bacterium
CTGCAATGTGACGGGGTTCGATATGCCAAAGGTCGCCGTCGCCATATACCGCGCGAACGCGCCGCCGTCCGAGAGCGTCTTGATGAACGGAAACACCTCGCCCTCTACGACGGCATGCATCCGCTCTGCCCCGAAGTCCCTGAACACATGCCAGCGCATCTGCCTGCCTCGGTCTGCGGAAAGATGCGCGGCTGCACGACGCCCGTGAGTTCCTCCATGCGCTCGGCGTCCAAGTCGCGCTCGTCAAGCTGACGTATAAACATAAGGTAGGTGAGCTGGCTTATCACGTCGGTGGGGTTAGCCATGTTATAATGCAACCTGTCGAGGAAACGATTCCTCGCGAGATTCCTTCGAGGAGATGTCTTTTTGGACCTTGTCCTATAGCTTTGGCAGCTTGGTTGCCGTACAACCGAAGAGCATGCAAAAGGTGTCTCAGTGACATCTGGATTGTTATGCCGAACTCCAATAAAAGCTACGAACGAAAGGACGAGGAGATGAAGTTCCCCAAAACTAGCCATTTTGACGCCAAGCTCGTGCGCTCCAAAATCATGGGACCAAATACGCTCAAGCTCTGCGAGGAGCTAATGGAAGGCGACCCCATACCGCCTGGCTCGGTCGTGCTCGACCTGGGCAGTGGTTGTGGCATCAGCTCGGCTATGCTTGCCCGCGAATACGACCTTATTACCTACGCCGCCGACCTTTGGAGCGACCCATCCGAAAACATGCACTTCCTCGAGTCTATCGGACTCACAAACAAGCAGGTGATCCCCATAAAGGCCGACGCCAACGCGCTACCGTTTGCGCGCGGCTTCTTCGACGCCGTGGTAAGCGTCGACTCGTACAACTACTTCGGTCGCGATCCGAGATACTTGGGAGAGAAGCTGCTCCCCTACGTGAGGCATGGAGGTCTCATCCTGCTGGCAATCCCCGGCATGGTGCGCGACTGCCACGACGACCTTCCCGCGTGCCTGCTCGCTTCCTGGACGCCCGAGCAACTCGACTACATGCACGACATGTGCTGGTGGCGAGCCATATTCGAGCAGGCAGATGACGTCGATGTCGTCAACATGCACGAGATGAAATGCACGCGCGAGGCGTGGGAGGACTGGATTGCGTGCGACAACAAATACGCGCAGGGCGATCGAGCAGCCGTTGAGGCAGGTGCGCTCGAATATCTGAACACTATCAACGTGGCGCTACGCAAGAAGTAAGAAAACCCGCTCATAGCTACCTCGCAGCACTGTAAGGCGCTGCCTCCCGCAGAAGGAACATGCGATCTCGGGAGGCAGCGCCTGAGCGTTTGTTGGTCAGCTACCTCGACATTCAAGGAGTGCAATGCGGTTTACGCCGATGCCTGGACGGCAGACGCCTCTTCATCGGGGCGTTTGTTAGCACAGTGGCTTCATTGGCCAAGAAGGGGCTCGTCCCAATGGCCATGCTTTCACCTCGGTTTAAGCTGTTTTCAGTGAACCAAAAGGCTTGTTTCACCAGTGTGGAATGCGGCCCGCGAGCTACTTTCAGGCACCTCTAGTGGGTATATATTGCACAGCAACAAAGCGACACCGCACGAAGAGAAAGGCGAAACAATGACTTACAACAACAATTTCAACCAGCAGCAAAGCAACCAGAACAAGGGCGTCGGCACTTGGAAGGCAGTCCTTGGCGGCTCGATTGCCGGCGCCGCAGTTTCGGCAGCCCTCGTGGCCGCTCTCATGGGCACCGGCGTAATCGGCACCACAAACACCCAGACACAGCAAGTGGCTACCCAAGCGCACACCACCGAAGAACTCGGCCTCGTCACTGCCAGCAACGACGCGAGCGTGTCGGAAGCCGTGGCTGCGAAGTGCCTCCCCTCGGTCGTGTCCGTGAACGTGACCACGCCTCAAGGCGAGGGCATCGGCTCCGGCGTCATCCTCGACACCGACGGAAACATCATCACGAACTGGCACGTGGCAGGCGACGCCACGGCCATCAAGGTGACCATCGAGGGCAACGTCTATGACGCCACACTCGTGGGCGGCGACGCCTCGAGCGACATCGCCGTCATAAAAGCCGAGCTCAACGGCGCCCTGGTCACACCCATGGAGATCGGCGACTCCTCTGAGCTCGTCGTAGGCGACTGGGTCATGACGCTCGGCAGCCCCCTCGGACTTGAGCAGTCGGTCTCGAGCGGCATCGTAAGCGCCCTCTACCGCAACCAGCTCATGGCCGACACGTCGGGGACCACGCTCTACACCAACCTCATCCAGGTGGACGCGGCAATCAACGGCGGCAACTCGGGCGGCGCGCTCGTCAATGAGAAAGGCCAGCTCGTGGGCATCAACTCGCTGCTTGCCGACGCCGGCGGCACTGGATCCTTCTCCGGCATCGGCTTCGCGATTCCCGGCAACTACGCCGTCGACATCGCAAACAAGGTCATCAACGGCGAGAAGGTTACCCACGCCTACATCGGCCTCTCCTGCGCCACGGTGAACGAGCAGAACGCCCAGGCAAACCACCTATCGACCGATCACGGTGCATACGTTGCCGAACTCGCTCAAGGCGGACCGGCTGAAGCCGCAGGGATTCAGGTTGGTGACATCATCACCCGCATAGCCGATCAGGACGTCACCTCCGCAGACAGCCTACTTCTCGCAGTGCGTTCCCAGTCCGTAGGCGACACCGTCGACGTCACGCTCGTCCGCAACGGTCAGGAGCAGACGGTGAAGGTGAAGCTTGGATCCGACGAGGCACTTCAGGCCGCCCAAGAGGAGCAGCAACGTCAGCAGGCCGAGGAACAGCAACGCCAAGAAGAACTCCAAAGGCAACAGCTCGAGCAATACCTGCAGCAGTTCCAAAACCAGCGCGGACAAAGCCAGTCGTTCATCTGGTAAGGCTCTGACAAGCGATAAACGCTCGACCCTTAAGGCGCATGAAAAGGTTCTCCCCCTTTTCATGCGCCTTTACCCGTGCGTGGATTCAAGAAAGATAAACATCCCGTCGTTCTCAAGTCAAAGACCAGTAGAACACCCGATGCGCAGCTTAGGCGTGAATCTCACATGCTAGCGTGACTGGTTCAAACCAAGGAACTGAGGACGATCTAGCCAGTGCAGCATGAGTCACATACGCGGCAACGCGAGCCAGCCGACACGACTTTTTTGACTTGGGAATGTACGAGCATAGCACGCCACATCCCCTACGTGACGAACAAGTAAGGCTTCCCTCAGGTTGCGAGATCGCATGTCCAAGGAAAGCCTTCGTTTCTGTTCGACGTTCGACATCGTCGATGCCGGATTTCGCTTTGCAAGCCTACTGTTGGGTTTGTTGCTCTTGCTGGTTTTGTTGCTGCTCTGACTGGGCTTCTTGGTCTTGTTGCTGCTCTGACTGGGCCTGCCGGTCTTGTTCAGACTCCGGCTGAGTTTGCGCTTGCTCTTGCGTGCTCTGCTGTGTGGTTTGTTGTGTACTCTGCTGCGTGGTCTGCTCCTGCCCTTGCTGCGATTGGGTACCATCGTCCCACTGGAAGACGTCGGTGTTGAAGTTCTTGAAGAAGTTCTCTGCACCTTCTTTGGCCTCTTCCGCGGAAGGTACCTTACCGCCGTTGAAGAGATTGGCAAACCAATCGATGATACCCTTGAAGAAGTTGCCGATAGCCTCCAAGATGCCTCCGGCTTGTCCCGCCTGCTCGGTAACCTCGTTGAGCTTTGACTTGAAGTCCGCCAGCGTGGTCGTAAATGCGCTCGTGTCGTAATCAAGGCTCTGAAGACTGCTGATGATCTGCACGAGACGATCAAGGTCTGCATCGGAAAGCGTAATGCCCTTCGATGAGGAGGTCGTACGTACGATCTCGCGAATCTGATCGTCGCTCAGGTCCCCCGGCTTCGAGACGACCTCGTCCTTGGCCTCAGATACGACCTCCGCAACGTTGTTGCCATAGGTTTCTGTCAGCTCTGCGGTCGCCACAAGCTCCTTTGTGGCAACCTCCTCTTTCTTTGTGTCGAGCGCCTGGCCCTGCGCTTCGTAAGCCATGAAGACTCCCGTCAGCGCACCCGTTCCCGACACCTCGAAGGGCGCCGTGACCACGAGATTGCAGTTCTTCACACCTGCAGTCTGCAAGGCGTTGTAGAGCATGTAGTTTGTAACGTAGTTGAGATTTGCGGTCTTCACATAGATGCCGCCTGAGTTCGTAGGCTGGATATACGAGCAGGAATAGGTTTTGTTTCCGATGACTCCGAGATCGATGGAACCAGCCAGGTGCGCCCGTTCGTCAGCATTGGTGACGTTTACCACCGTGAGCTTCGACAAGTCTTGCTCCGTCAGCCCAAAGAACTTCAAGACGTTTGCCCGTTGCTCGGCAGTTAGGTCCGCCCCAATCGTCACCACTCGCGAGGCATCCGCAAACGCCGGCGCCGGAGTAGCGGCTAGCACCACGGCAACTGCTACCACGAGTGCAGTAAGGCGCTTCGCGAAAGCTCCAAATCCTTTCATACGCACTCCTCTCTATGGGGTATTCAGGGATTCTCATGGTAGTCTTCAGGTATGAAGACCTCTTGAATAAGGTCGTTGCACACACAAAGTGCCCATGGCTTGCACGGCTTTCAGGTGGAGCATATGACTACGTCCGCAAACAAAATCCCCACCGCGTACACAGTTGACCTTACAGGATACGCGATGGGGATAGCGATGAAGATGCGAGACGCACGTAGCGATGAAGCTAAAGCCCTTATCGGCTGCCCTTGATATAGGGAACGCCATCGGCCTTAGGTGCCACCGATTTGCCCACAAAGAGGATGAGCACGATGATGGTCATCACATAAGGGAGCATGGAGAGAATCGTAGAGGGAATGGGGAACGACCCTCCGCCCAAGATGATCGTAAGCGCCTGAGTAGCGCCAAAGAGCATGCAGGCACCATAGGCACCAAACGGCTTCCATTTGCCAAAGATCACCGCAGCCAAGGCGATGAATCCCTGACCGCAAATCGCCGTCTGCGTGAACTGGGAGATGATGGCAATGGTGACTGACGCCCCACCAAACCCCGCAAGCATACCGCTGCAGAGTACGCACGCGTAGCGTGTCTTGCTCACACTGATACCAAGCGTATCCGCCGCCGCAGGGTGCTCGCCTACGGCGCGCACGCGCAGGCCCCACTTGGTCTTGTACAGCACAAACCAGACTACGGCCGTCAACACCAGTGCGATGACCGTCGTGACGTTTACGTTGAGATTTGCCCATGGGGTGCCCTGCATCCACGTGTCACCAAAGATTTTGGGAAGCTTGGTAACGATGGGCGAAGTGGCACCACCGTCAAAGAAGCTGCGGCACGCAAAGAGTGCGAGGCCTGGTGCCAGCAGATTGATTGCCACGCCTGAGACTGTTTGGTCGGCGGCAAAGGAGATGGAGGCCACCGCATGAAGCAGCGCCACCAAGGCACCGCAAATGCCTGCGATGAGAAAGCCCATCCATGGGCTGCCCGTAAAGTAGCTTCCCGCCGCTGCCGCCAAGGCGCCGACCACCATCATGCCTTCGATGCCGATGTTTGTAACGCCCGACCGCTCCGATACCACACCACCAAGCGCGCCAAACACCAACGGGGTGGAGTACATGAGAGTAATGCCAATAAGCAAAATGACGTTGTTCACGTTACGCCTCCTTTGCAGTCGAGTTAGGTGTGCTTGATTCCTTTTCCGACCGACGCCGTTCGATCCATGCAGAAATCTTCGGCGCGATGCTCGGCAACGCCGTGAAGAAGACGATGGTGCCGATCATGATGCTTATGATTTCGGAGGGCACGCCCAAAACCTGCTGCACCGTCATGCCTCCGTAGATGAGGGCAGAGAAAAGCAGGCTCGAGGGAATGCAACCGATGGCGGAGCAGCCAGCGATGAACGCCACGGAGAGGCCGTTGAATCCGTAACCCTCCTGAACCTTGAGCAACGAGATGGTGTGAGGAGCGATACCTGTGATGTTCAGCGCCCCCGCGAGGCCGCAGATGGCACCGGATATGCACATGCACGTGACAATACTTTTCTCCACGCCGATACCGGAGAAGCGCGCGGCGTCCTTGTTTAGACCCACGGCACGCAGCTCGTAGCCCAGCTTGGTGCGAGAGAGCAGGATGCCAACCAAAACCGCCACAAGCACGGCAACGAGGAAGCCGAGGTTCAGGTCGGTCTTCAGCAACACGTCGCGCAGCAAAGGGTGAGCTATGAGGTACTCTATGCCCTCTTCTGACACCTTCCACTCAGGCAAGATCATCGTATAGCCCGACGTGTGGATGGGAAACGCGGTGTTTGAGTTCGGCTTATGAAAGGCGTCGGTACCCACCACGAAGTTGCAGAGGTACATCATAATCCAGTTGCACATGATTGAGGTAATGACCTCATGGATGCCGAACTTCGCCTTGAGAAAACCGATGAACGCACCGAGCAGTGCACCACCCAAGGCTCCGGCGAGCACGACGAGGGGGACCTCAAGTGGTCCCGGCAAATCCACCGTCACGCCCACGATGGTGGCGCATATAGTACCGAGGATATACTGTCCCTCGGCACCGATGTTGAACAATCCCGTTTGAAACGCGAAGGCAACTGCCACACCCGTTAGTAGGATAGGAGTTGCCTTGATAATAACATTTGTGATGTATTTCGGCGTGCCAATCGAACCATGTATGAGCGTACCGAAGGTGATGAAGGGGTTGTAGCCTGCAACGGCAAGTATCACCGCCGCCACAGCGAAGCCGCACAGAATCGCCACAAGAGCGCTTGCTATCGGCCGTTTGAGAAACTTCACAATGGCGTTCACTGCGAGCCACCTCCTGCCATAAGCAGACCGAGTTGTTCTTCATCCACCGTACCCTGCGCAAACGTTCCTACGATCTGGCCGTGATAGATTACAGCGATGGTATCGGACACGTCCATGACCTCATCCAGCTCATATGAGACCAGAAGAATCGCCGCGCCGCGGTCGCGCTCGGCAATCAGTGTCTTGTGTACGAACTCTATGGCGCCCACGTCCAAGCCACGCGTTGGCTGGAACGCGATGAGCACATCGGGTACGTACGAGACCTCGCGCGCGATGATTGCCTTTTGCTGATTCCCGCCCGAGAGGCCGCTCATGCGCTCTTGTTCGCAACCGGCAGGTCGGATGTCGTAACGCTTGATGAGCTCGGATGTGTAGCTATGGAGCTTGTCGTAGTCGAGCATGATGCCTTTACCAAAGAGGTCTTCGTTGTGTCGCTCGAGGACGGTGTTTTCGGCCACCATCATGGGCAGTACGAGTCCCCAGCGATGACGATCGGAGGGTATAGTGGCCACCGCATGGTCCAGCACATTGCGCGGGCTGGTGTTTTGCACCTCTTGGCTTCCCACACGGATCTTTCCGGACTTTGTGCGGACGAGATTCGTGATGGCATCCACCAGTTCCTGCTGGCCATTTCCATCGATTCCCGCTATGCCCACGATCTCTCCAGAGCGCACGTCAAGATTGAGCCCCCGCACTTGCTCGATGCCACGCTCGTCTGCTACCGTAAGGTTCTTGACGGAGAGCACGACATCACCAGGATGTGCCGGAGTCTTGTCGACCTTGAGGTTTACGTTGCGTCCCACCATGCGCGCCGCGAGGTCGCCCTCGCTCGACTCGGCGACGTTCACCGTACCCATGTACTTACCGCGCCGAATGATGGAGCACTCATCGGCTGAACGCATAATCTCCTTGAGCTTGTGGGTAATGATGATGATGGTCTTTCCGCCCGCTATGAGGTCCTGCATGATCTCGAGGAGCTTGTCGATCTCCTGCGGCGTGAGCACGGCCGTTGGCTCGTCCAAGATGAGTATCTCGGCACCGCGAAAGAGCGCTTTGAGAATCTCCACACGTTGCTGCATGCCTACCGAGATATCCTCGATCTTTGCATCCGGGTCCACATCAAACCCATAGCGTTCCACAAGCTCCATGACCTTTTGGCGCGCACGGTTCATGTCCAAGATGCCAGCGGCCCCGCAGACCTCGTCGCCGAGGATGATGTTTTCCGTCACCGTGAAGTTCTCTATGAGCATGAAGTGCTGATGCACCATACCGATGCCATGGCGTATGGCTTCGGTGGGACTGGTGATGCTCGCCTTCTGTCCATTGAGGTAGATTTCTCCCTCATCGCTCTGATACAAGCCGTACAGAATGTTCATCAGCGTTGTTTTGCCGGCGCCGTTTTCGCCTAGAATCGCATGGACCGACTGCTTGCGGACGTCGAGATCCACGCAATCGAGCGCCGTGAATGCACCGAAGCGCTTCGCGATTCCGTGCATCTGTACCGCATACTCGCTACTGACTTCCACGCGTCTCCTCCCTCCATCTGTCCATCGATGCGAGACACCTCCGGACTCTGCCTGCGCAAGGGGTCTCGCCCCTTTCCTTCCCATCCGATTGAACCGAGCGACTACAGCGAGGCGATGAATGACTCATACTCAGCTGCAGTGCTAGGAACCTGAATCTCCCTCGTCTTGATCATTTCAACAACCTTCAAAGCATCCTCGTACACACCTTCAGGCATGAGATGATGGTCTTCCGGAATACCGAGGTAGTCTCCGTCAGCGAGACCAAGCACCACGTCGATGCCACCTTCGATCTCGCCATTCAGCAACTTGGGCGTCAAGTCGGCCAAGGCATGGTCTACGCGCTTGATGGCGGATGTCAGCACGTTTTCCGGCGCCAGATACGACTGGTCCATATCGACGCCGATGGCAAACTTCCCCGCTTCCTTGGCTGCGTCTATGACACCAATGCCAGTACCGCCGGCCGCATGATAGATAACGTCCGCACCAGACGCATACATCTTCTGCGCAATGGATTTGCCTTTGGCGTTGTCCGTGAAGGACTCTGCGTACTGGCGCATCGTCTCGATCTGCTTGCCAAGCTCTTTGGCGGCGTATGCCACACCTCCCAGGTAGCCATACTCAAAGAGGAAGATGTTGTCGGACTCCACGCCTCCCACGAAACCGACTTTGTTTGTTTGCGTGGTCTTGCCAGCTATGTAGCCCACGATAAAGGAGGGCTCCTGTGCAGCAAAGAGAACGCCCGTAAGGTTGGGCGAGCCGCTGGTGCCCGCATCCACAATGCCGAACTTCACGTTGAGGTCGGGGTTGATTCTCGCGTTGAAGGCTACGGCATCTGCCATGGAAAAACCCACCGCCCACACGAATTCCGCACCGTAGTCTATGGCCTTGTCGATATTTGTGGCGTAGTCCGAGTCCTGCTTTGATTCGATGTACGAAACGTCATAGCCGAGCTCGTCGCGCAGTTTCTGAAGTCCTGCCCAAGATAGCTGACAGAAGCCCTGATCGTTGATACCACCGGAGTCGGTGACCATCTCCACCTTATGCGTCGCTTTTGCCGCATCGTCAGAGCCAGTCGTCCCGCCGCACGCCACAAGAGACAAGGCACTCAAGCCCATCGCAGCCAAGAACGCACGACGGGTCATGCCCCCAATGTCGTTGTTCATATTCATACCCTCATCCCCTCGAAAACCAAAATTACTACATATAAATGTAGCACGTTGGAGGTGCAAGTACGAAGTAAAAACCAAACCTGTAGCCTGAAGGGTACGGGGCGTAGCGGGTGCGGGCATGCATCGTGCCATACAGTTCTCGCCGCGTTGCGGAACTGCACGACACATGCCCCGCGCCCGCCACGCCCGGTTTC
>CACXZL010000043.1 GCA_902772085.1 uncultured Coriobacteriaceae bacterium
AGAAATCGTCAGCGCAATGCATATCAGCAGCGTACAAGCGCTACTGGTCACTACCACATAAAGAGCGCGACGCAAGAGGAACGCGAGCGTAAGCGTCGACGCAATACGATCATAGGTGTCATCGTGACGCTCTTGGCGATCGCAGGAATTGCTGCTGCGGTGTTTATGTTTATGGGTAGACCAAAGACTCGATCCATACCAAATCTGGTGGGTCTCACAAAAGACGACGCAGTCACGCAGATAGAGCAAACAGATTACTTTAAGGTGGGTACCATCAAAGAGGAGTATGCAAGTGACATACCAGCGGGTAAAGTGTCCGATCAAGATCCTGATGAAGGCAAGGCAGCTCGTGAGGGTTCGTCGATAAACCTTTGGATTTCCAAAGGCCCAGAGCCGGCGAAATCAGTCACAGTTCCTGATCTGAACAACATGACACCCACGGAAGCTGATGCGGAACTCAGTCGCGTCGGCCTTATAGGGCAGACGGGTGATTCAGTGAATTCTGACGATGTGGAAGTTGGACGCATCGCGTCGCAGTCACCTTCAGGTGGTACTACGGCAAAAGCTGGCGATACCATCGTTTATCATCTTTCCAAAGGCCCAGAGACGGCTGATGTGCCGTACGTCATAGGTTGGACACAAGACGAAGCGTCAGCCGCCCTTCGTGAAGCTGGTTTTGAGGTTGTGGTAAACAGTGAAGAAAATGACAATTATGGTATAGGCGTCGTGTTTGCACAGTCGGTAACCGGTACGGCAAACAAAGGCAGCGAGGTTGTTCTTACGGTTTCAAGCGGGTCGAGCAAGGCGCAGGTACCAAGTGTGGTTGGCCAGTCTGAAGCAGAGGCTACAAATGCTCTTGAAAATGCTGGCTTCTCAGTAGTTACCAGCTATGAGTCGAGTGAAGTTATCTCTGCCGGCTATGTGATATCGCAGTCGTCGACCGGTTCTGCTACGAAAGGTACCACTATAGAAATCAAGATATCTACAGGCAAGGAGAGTCAGAGTGCCGATAGCAGCTCGAGCAGCAGCAGTAGCTCAAGTACGAGTAGTGACAGCACTCAAAGTACCACAGAAAATGCGGGTACTACAGCATGATATATAAGGGGGTTAAGAGAAGTGGTGGGCCGTCAGGGTCTCGAACCCTGGACCTTGGGATTAAAAGTCCCCTGCTCTGCCAACTGAGCTAACGGCCCACAACGCTGCTTATATTAGCACAAATCCGCGCCACTGCACAAGTGGCGCGGATTTGTTTTTGGTACAAAATGATGATGCCTGACAAGTTACCTTAGCTCTTAAGACGTTTGGAATCGCTCGTAGAAGGGTTGAGGGAGAAACTACCTGCATCCTCCATCTGCTGCAGGCGGCGCTCACCTTCTTCGGCGATGGTACGGAACTGCTCGATGGTTTGCTGCATCTGTGGCAGCGCCTTGAGCTTGTAGTCCGTAATGTCGTCCAAAGCGGAGAGGGTGTCTTCAAAAGCCGTCTTGAGCGTGTCAGGAGAGATGGCAGCGTCGGTGGCCTGCTTCTGGATAGCAACGCCCTGCTCCTTGAGCATGCGCGAAGTAGCGGAAATCATCTCGTTTGTGGCTGCGTTGAGCGTCTGGACTTTTTCAAGTACGATGCGTTGATTGTAGAGAGCACCAGCGACGGTGACAGCCGTGCGCAATGCAGCTACCGTGACACTTTCAGCACGATCCACGGCTCGGATGAGCTCGAGGTTGTTTTTGCGAATTACCTCCATGGCAACGATGCCTTGCTGGTTTACCACGAGGAGCTGCTGGAAGTCCATGATCTTTTGACGCAAGGGGAAGATGACCTCTTCTTCCAGGAATCGTGTCTTGTCGTCGTCTCCGCCATGCTCTGCGCGGTAGTTGTCGACTGCGTTTGAGAGGTATGCGTCGAGGTCTTGGGCCATCTCAAGACGCTGATTGAGCTGCTTGGTGAGGTCACGCATGCCGCCGGCCTCAAGCTCGAGCGTTACGTTGTCTTTGCGCAGCGTGTCGCGACCCTTGTCGAGCGATTTGACGATTTCCGCAATCTCTGCATCGGCGGTTTTGTAGCGGTCGAAGTAACGACGCACGGGATTAAACAAGCGGCCAAGTGCCCCCTGCTTGGCAAAGTCGATGCCTGATGGGTCCAAGTCGCGCATCTTTATGGCAAGGTTCTCGAGGCCTTTTGCAACGTCGCCGGATTCACTGCCGGAACGCGAGAGATCGGCCATGCGTCTCGCAAGGATGTCGTTCTTGCTGGTCGACTTCCGCACAAGGTCAGAGCCGAGCTCCTCTACGGCTGTCGTAATCTCGCGTCGGCTCTGGACCGAGTCGAGATCTACGGCGAGAATCTCCTCGCCTTTCTTTTCTGCCGTGTTGCTTATGACTGCGACATGAGCTTCAGGAAGAGCGAGTTCCTGCTGGACCTTTTCCTTGACTTCCTCTGGCTCGGGTATCTCGAGATCAAATGCCATTGCGCTACCTTCCTTTCTGTGCGAGGAGCACTTACATATTTGCGTTGAATAGGTTCCTCAGCTGATATGTTACGTCATCCGTAGAGGCATCGATGCTTGCAGCTTCGTTAATTCCACTAATCATTTTGAGTGCATCGATATTTGCGTTGTATCCAATGGTGTAGATGGGTATGTGGAGGCCTGCGATGACCTCCTTCATATCTTCGAACTTGACGGAACCTTGGTTCGTCTCGCCGTCTGAGAGCACGAAGATCATGGGTTTGGCGTCGGGATTGGCGTTTATGGCATCCAGCACGAGGCTTGAGGCCACGATAATGGCATCGTACGTTGCGGTACCGCCGGCGGCACGCATGTGCTCTACGGCTCCCTTGAAGAGGGATTGCTGGTTGAGGTCGAACTTTGCCACGGGTACGTCAATTGTCACGGTATCAGAGTACGAAACAAGACCGACGTAGTTTTCCTTGTTTATGTAACGCATGCTGTTTATCAGAGAGGATTGCAGCTCAGACAAGGGAGTGCCACTCATCGAGCCGCTTACGTCGGCCACAAAGACGGCGATGACGGGACGGCCGGTGTCTTTGTTCTTCTTGTAGAGCTCTTGTGCCGAGACCAAGGTAGATCCGTCAATCTCGGGAACTTCGCTCACGTAGTCATCCTTTCCGTTGAATCCGTAGCGGTTTGCGAGTTCTTGGCCGTTGTCGTCGCAGTACTGCGCGAAGAGCTCCAGAATCTGGCGTTCCTCGTCGGTGGCCGTGGGGCAAGAGACGAGAGGATTGTCGTGACGGTACCCAAACGGAGTGAATACGTAGGTGTTTGAGAGCGAAGGATCGTTGTTGTAGAGCTGCCACTCGGTGACGAATCCGTCAAGAGCGCCTCTTTCTGCAGCATCGCGCATCTGAACGGTGGTGAGCGCTACGAAGGGGACGTTTGACTGGAATTGGCGGAAGCCCTCAGTTGCCTTGCCAGACAGCGGGTTTGCGGAATCGTAGCGCAGAAGCGTAGACACGAGAAAGTTCAGACCAGTGCTGCTCGTGAAGGGATTGGTGTAGCCCATCGTGAGCTCTCCGGCGCCAACGGCTTCGGTGACTGCCTTGAGGTCTACCGATCCGTACTTTTGCTGTAGGGTCGAGTGGTGGTCTTTATCAAGCAAGATGCCGGCAACGTTTCCTACGAGCCGCTCGCGCACGACATCGGTCTTTACGCCACGGCCGGCGAGAAGGTTTACAAAGAGCATGTTTGAGGGGGTGTAGCCCGCAGGCGCCGCCTTGCCGGTGGCGATGTAGTCCACGCCAAGGCCGCTGCTCATGGTGCGAATCTGCACGGAAACAGGTTTGCCCGCCACGGTAGCTCCGGATTTATTGAACCCTTCTGCCATTTCACGGATCCAACCATCAGTTCCTTGACCTGCCTTTTCTGGAGAAGCCCAAATCTCGGCAAACGTGTCTGTGGTTGCGCGCGCCGTGATTTCGTTTGTGTCGAGGTCGGGTAGCTCGTCGGCGGTGGTGTCTTGCGCGGTGTATTCTACGGAAGATTTGACGGGATCTGCCGTGGCGGGTTCTATCTCACGCATCATATGAGTAAGACGCTGCTGAGCTGATTCCGTGCTTATAGTACGTTCTGTCTTGCCAACGTTGCGCGTGGCAAACAAGATGCCAAAAACGAGCGCACTTATGACGACGAGGCCTACGACCATGCCTACCACAACGCGCTTCTTGCCCATGATTCCTCCTTGTACCTGCGGTTTTGCTCAGCCGCCCATGCGACTAGCGATAGAACCGCGTTTCCTCTATAAGGTCTTGTAGCTCCTCTACGGTCTCCCCCGCACTTTCGCGGGTATCGTCCGCATCGAGTTCGGAAAGCTCAAATTCCAGCTTGGCCATCTCCAAAAGAATGCGATCGTTTGCCGATACGATCTCCTTCATCTTCTCTATGGAATTGTTGTACAGCTCTAGCTGCTCGTCAGTGTGTGCATTGGCTTCACTGCGCTTGTTTGCTTTGGAAACCTTGGTGTATTCTTCCTGGTCAAAGGCCTGGATATAGTTGCAAACAAGGGCGGAATTGCGCAGTATGGTACGTTCGGCCGTTTCCACCATGTCATAGAACCGATGCCAGGTCATGCTGTCTTTCTCAAACTGCACCGATATGGTCTTGCGTAGCCTACTCTTCTTGCGGGAGGCACTGTTTATCTGGTCGAGTGCCAGGGAGGCGACGGCACCTATGTGGGGAATGTCGCTATACTCCTCAAGGAGCGGTGCGACTTCGCTTACGTCTATGACCTTGGTGGGCTCGAGCAGCTTGACGTCCGGATCCTTCAGCGCTAGATAAGTGCATGTGCAGAACGTACCGGTCAGAGCAATGCCCGCGATGATGGAGAACCCCGCACGCAAGATATCGTAGTCCCAAGGTCGCAATGCCAGACCCCAAGGCGCGTATAACAGCACTACAGCAAGCGCAATGAGTACATAGGAAGCAAAGAGTCGTGCGTAACGTTTCACATGGGGCCTATCGACGTACCGTTCATATGCACATTAGTATACCCATGTACGATGTGCTTCCAGCCGTGTTTTCGGTGTGGTATCGGAAGAGAGCACGGTTGGAGGTACACAAAAGGGCTACCCCTTCATGAACTCGTAAAGAGTTTGGTGACGGCTGAAAAGACCGTTTCCCGCATACATGAAAGTAGTAGCCCTTTTGCGTAAACTCATATGAAAAAACAGGTGATTCTTACTCGCCGCTCTGTAGACCTGAACCAGGACCCTGTACCTTGGACCACGTCTTGGACTGCAGGCCGTGGAGGATGATGAATCCCTCGGCAGCGGTGTGGTCGAACTGATCGCCCTCGTCGTAGGTGGCCAGGTTGTAGTCATAGAGCGCGTAGTCGGAACGCAGGCCGTCCACGAAGATGCCGCCCTTGCAGAGCTTGATGCGCACCTCGCCGCTCACGAACTTCTGGGTATAGGCGTTATACGCATCGATGGCGCAGCGGTTCTGGCTATACCAGAGGCCGCGATACACAGTGGATGCCCATTCGGTGTCGAGCTTTGCCTTCTGCTTGAGGGTCTCGGCGTCTAGACATAGGCGCTCCAAGGCACCGTGCGCCTCGATGAGAAGCAGAGCGGCGGGGCACTCGTAGCACTCGCGGCTCTTGATGCCTACCACGCGGTCCTCGATCATGTCGATGCGGCCATAGCCGTTGCGACCGGCGATCTCGTTTGCCTTGATGATGAGGTCGAGCAACGCCATGCGTTCGCCGTTGAGGCTCACGGGTATGCCGCCCTCAAAGCCGATGATGACGGTTTCGGGCTCATTGGGACAGTCCTCAGGGTTGCTGGACATGGTCCAGATGTCTGCGGGAGGCGTGTTCCAGGTATCCTCGAGCACGCCGCACTCGATGGCGCGACCCCACAGGTTGTCGTCGATGGAGTAGGGTTTCTTCTTTGTGGTGGGCACAGGCACGCCGTTTGCCTCTGCCCATTCCATCTCGGAGTCACGGGTGGTCAGGTCCCACTCGCGTACGGGGGCAATGATCTCCAGCTCAGGATCAAGTGCGCGGATGCAGGTCTCGAAGCGCACCTGGTCATTTCCCTTGCCCGTGCAGCCGTGGGCGATGTACTTGGCACCGTACTTATGAGCCACGTCCACAAGATGCTTGGAGATCAGAGGACGGGATAGTGCGGAGAGAAGCGGATAAATGCCCTCATACTTACCGTTTGCCCAGATGGCCTTGGAGAGGATCGTCTTTGCGTACTCGTCGCGCATATCGATGGCCTCGGAAGCGATGGCGCCCATATCGAGGGCCTTCTGCTTGATCCAGCTCAGGTCCTTCTCGTCTTGTCCGACGTTGCCACAGATGGCGATGACGTCCATGTTCTTCTCGACTTGCAGCCACTTCACGATGACGGACGTGTCCAGTCCGCCGGAGTAGGCAAGTACAACCTTTTCTTTATCTGCCATGAAACTGCCTTTCCTTAGGTGCACGTAACAGAGCACTATACGTCGTTCCGTGCCGCCATGGTCCTCCTCGCAACACAAACGATACAATTGTCGTACAAAAAGTATATCTACCTGCGAAAACCTCTGTTGGTGTCTTGCATGCGACCAAAAAAACAGTTGTTTGATTTACTGGAGTGGCCTACCCGTATGGTCAGCCCATGGTTTAGAATACTTTACAAATAAAACGTGACGTAGGGAGGAAACCATGGCACTGTGGGGCGGGAGATTTGAGGGCGGCGTTGACGCATTCACGCAGGAGTTCGGCGCATCGCTGGAAGTCGACAAGCACATGGCGCAGCAAGACATTCGCGGCTCCATAGCGCATGCGACCATGCTTGCGGAGCAGGGGGTTATAGGTGCGCAGGATCGCGAGGCCATTGTAGCGGGCCTCTCTCAGATCTCCCAGGAGATTGAGGCTGGCGAGTTCGTGTGGGACATAAACGACGAAGACGTGCACATGGCCATCGAGCGCACGCTGACGGAGCGCATCGGCACGGCCGGCGCGCGCTTGCATACCGGTCGTTCTCGCAACGACCAGGTCGCTACCGACATACGCCTGCTCGCCAAGGACCTTTGTGCCGAGCTGTTGGAGGGAAACCACGAGCTTCGCCGCGTGCTTGCGGATGTGGCTGAGCAAAACCTCGATGTGGTGATGCCAGGTTATACGCATCTGCAGCATGCGCAACCGGTTTTGTTTTCCCACCACATGCTTGCCTACTTCTGGATGTTTACGCGTGACGCCAGGCGACTGAAGGCGGCGTTCGATGCGTCTGATGCAAACCCGTTGGGCGCCGCGGCGCTCGCAGGTACTACCTATCCGCTCAACCGCGACCGTACCACGGAGCTCTTGGGCTTCTCACGCACGATTCCCAACTCGCTTGATGCCGTAAGCGACCGCGACTATCTGCTCGACCTCGAGTATGCCTGTGCCGTGAGCATGATGCACCTCAGCCGACTTTGCGAGGAGATCGTACTCTGGAGCAGCTCAGAGTTCGGCTTCATCACGCTTTCCGACTCGTACTCTACGGGTAGCTCCATCATGCCGCAAAAGAAGAATCCTGACTTTGCGGAGCTCACGCGCGGCAAGACCGGTCGCGTGTATGGCGATCTTATGGCCCTTCTCACCACCTGCAAGTCTTTGCCCCTAGCCTACAACAAGGACCTTCAGGAGTGCAAGGAGGGGCCGTTGGATGCAGCTCGAACGCTTGGCGACTGTATGGCCATCATGGCGGGTATGCTTGAGACGATGAAGGTGAATGCTAACGTGATGCTTTCGCAGGCGGGCACGGGATTCAGTGCGGCGACCGATGTGGCCGACTACCTCGCAAAGCATGGCATGCCGTTCCGTGAGGCGCATGCCGTGGTAGGTCATCTGGTGCTCGAGTGCGAGAAACGTGGTTGCGGGTTGGAGGACCTTACTCTTGCCGAGCTGCGCAAGGCAAGCGAGCTCTTTGGGGAGGACATCATGGGGTCGCTTGATCCAGCAGGTATCGCACGTGCACGAACCACATACGGTGGTACCGGAAACGATGCCGTAGCCGCCCAGCTCGCAGAGGCACGAGTGACGTTGCGAGTGTGAGTGATGTCCAGCCAAGCCCTCGAGACGTTGCTCTCGAGGGCTTTTCACTGCTCGGTCTTGTTGATGGCGAATCTGACATGATGAGTGAAGTTCGATGAAGTAGATTTACACTCCATTTCACGGAAGACTTCGCACGCTTCACTCTGTATTGTTAGGCCTTCATTACGTCAATCCAACCCTTAAGGTGTGCTATGAACTTGTCGTAAGTCATAAGTGGATCGGGCTCCTCTACCACGTTGTTTTCGATGTCAACAACTGCAACCCACACCGCCTGGTATATCCTCTCACGAAGAAGCCTCTTTCCCAGCAGCGTGAAGCGACCGATATATGATGAACCCTCAAACTCGGGATCGAAACTATACCTTGACTTGCTAGTGGTGCGAACGGGACTTACAGTCTCGTCAGTCTTTCTGATGAACAAGACATAACCGAAGTTTGGTGGCAGATCGTTTGGCTCAAGCAGGTGATTGTGGGTGGCGTAGTCGACGTCCATAGCGCTGCCAAGTGCCTCCTCGGCGCGGTTGTTTGAGTTGTTGCCAAAGCTTTTGCTAATGCTCTTCAATTCAATGGCGGCAACGAGCACTTCGCCCTCGAAAGCTGTGATGTCCCATTGCTTCGATTGTCTGAACCACCCAGGAAGAGTTACGTTCACCTTGTCGAGGAAAATCGAGTCTCGGTCATATCCAACACGAGCCATATCCTCTGCGATTTTTGCTGCTATGGGTGCTATGTGACGGCCACTCTGGGTGCTCACGTTCGTCGCATAGTGCACGCAGTCGAGCACTGCATCTCTCACATCGTCACGCATCTTGTGCCTCCAATCCGTATGCCTTTCTACTCGCGGCGTTCGCCAGCTCTCGATTCCCCGTATCGAATGCTTCCATAAGCTCGGATTTTGTTTTGTCATCCACGGAATCTGCAAGCGGTATATGAACCATACGCAGATATTGGGCCTGAAAACGTAGCGTTGATCCGCGCATCTTCACGCCAAATGCGTCAACGTAGCTTTCTACGATGTCACTCATCATGAGGCCGCCAAGAGCCTTGACGTTCCACTCGCGTGAAATCATCCAGTAGCAATTATGATGCGGGTAGCGAGATCCATCCGCATATACGGGATCGGACTTAGCCGCCATGTCCGGAAACAGCAGCATCTGCTGTCCCATCAAGGAGAAGTTGGGCTTATCCAACGTCCGATACCAAGCGTCAGGATGATCCCTTGCAACTCTGCGTTGCTTGAGCCTACGGGCATTCGCTTCGAAATAGCGTCTGAGTTTAGGATAGTCTTCAAGGTCGACAAGTGATCCGTCTTCGCTCCATGGGTTGACGAGATACTTATTGGCATCTCGTCTACCTGCGCGCCAGTCGCGCATGAAGAAGAGGGGAAGCTCGCGTTCACCCTCTACCGTTCCCGCCTCTTCGGTGATGTAAACGTCGTCGCAACCAGTCGCTACGCCGATGCCGAGCCTTACCCCAGCCTCTTCCAAAGGGGGGTGCCTTTCTGAGATTTTCTGGAGAGTCTTCAAGCAATCGGGGGACGCAAGAGGTACTGGATCCGACCCAACGAGCGGTGAGAGCACGTCGCCGGTTGCTTTCGGGTTGCGATACGAACCGTTACCAA
>CACXZL010000044.1 GCA_902772085.1 uncultured Coriobacteriaceae bacterium
TCCTCATCGCAACGGTGTTTACTCAAATGCACATGCAGACTCTTTCCAGCCTGTCCATACCTACAGTCGTACTTGCCCAGCATCTCCCAGGACATCCCTGCGTGTATCACGACGACTATCAGGCGCTGTACGACATCACGTCGCTCGTCTTGAAGAAGGCCAAGAGACCCGCGTTTCTTGGCGTCTTGGAAAAAGACGAAGCCGCCGGTAAAGAGCGCCACAGGGGATTCGTTGACGCTTGCACAGACGCCGGGATGGTCGTATTGCCCGATGCACAGCAGGTCGTGGGATTCGATGCAGACTCTGGCTACTTTGGAGCAGAGCGCATACTGGATACCGTTCCAGACGTCGATACCATCGTTTGCGCAACTGACGAAATAGCCTTTGGCGCAATGATGTGCATGCATGAGTATGGTCGACGCGTGCCCGATGAAGTACAGATAACGGGGGTTGGCGACAGCTTGCTCAGTCGCATCGCGCGTCCCTCGCTCACTACCGTTCATCTCTATTTCAAGACCAGCGGTGCCCGCGCCGCTTCCCTCTTGCTCGAAGAGATGCGTGGACATAGCGACAAACCCCAAGAGATTCGCATGGGATACGACATATACGGCCGTATGTCGATGCGCTAACATCTCGATTCAAGTCGTTCAGCGCCCTATCTTCGCAAGCCTTCCACCGATTTTTCATTTCTCGAACGAAAAACCCTGTCATGGTAGTAATATTGAGTGGTGTGTGGGAACGATTCCACAGCGTACTGGTCTTGCGCTTGGAATTCACAGCCACTCAGGTAATGTCAGGAAAGGAAAGGACACAAGGAAAGGGAGGTTTCTTATGGCAGCTGAGCACGCGCAAGCAGCAAAAGAAATCTTGGCCGCAATTGGCGGTGCCGGGAACGTAGTCTCGGCAGCACATTGCGCCACACGCCTTCGTCTCGTCATCGCAGACGACTCGAAGGTAGACATGGACGCCGTTGAGGACTGCTCACTTGCGAAGGGCAACTTCCAAGCAGCAGGTCAGCTTCAGGTGATCTATGGAACGGGAACCGTAAACAAGGTGTTTGACGAGTTCTGCAAGCAGGGCAACATCTCCGTAGGTTCCACTGACGATGCCAAGGCTGCTGCGGCCGCCAAGGGCAATCCCATCCAGCGCGCCACCAAAGCGCTCGGTGACGTATTTGTCCCCATTATCCCCGCCATCGTAGCTTCCGGTCTCATGATGGGTCTCACCGAAGGTCTAAACAACGCCATGGGCGGTGCGCTCAGCATGAATCCTTGGTGGATTCTCATCCACACGTTCTCCAACGCCTCGTTCGTATTCCTCCAGATCCTTATCGGCTTCTCGGCTGCTCGTGTCTTTGGCGGCAACGAGTTCTTGGGCGGCGTCATCGGCATGATCATGAACCACACTGGTCTCATGAACGCCTGGAACATCCCCGGATCCTCAGGCGCGCTCATCGTAGGATCTGACGCAGCTGCTCAGGCCCTCGGGGTTCCCGCAGCCGAGGCTTCCGCCGATGCCATCATGGCTGCCGGCTACCTGCCCCAGGTCGCTCTCATTCCTGGTGTACCTCTGTTTGGTGCCGTACCTCTGCAAGGTTATCAAGGTCACGTCATCCCCGTCGTCGTCGCCGTGTTCCTCATGTGCCTCATCGAGAAGAAGCTCCACGAGATCGTGCCCGACATGTTTGACCTCTTCGTGACCCCGCTCGTGACCGTTCTGGCCACTGGCCTCGCCACCATGATCGTCATCGGCCCCATCTTCTCCATCGTCGAGGAAGGCGTTATGGAGTTCTTCAAGTTCCTGCTTGGCATACCGTTTGGCCTGGGCGGAGCTTTGGCTGGTGCAATCTACCCGCTTACGGTCGTTCTTGGCGTACACCACATGTTCAACGCACTCGAGGCTGGTCTCGTGGCTCAGGGCGCCGACAACTTCAACCCCATCATCTCTGCAGCTAACGTCGCTCAGGGCGCTGCCTGCTTCGCAGTCTTCGTAAAGACCAAGTCCGCAAAGAAGAAGGGCCTCGCGCTTCCTTCCGGCATCTCCTCGCTGCTCGGCATCACCGAGCCCGCCATCTACGGTGTAAACCTGCCCGCACTCAAGCCCTTCATCGCCGCTATCTGCGGTGCTGCCGCTGGTGGTGCAGTCGCAGCCTTCACCGGCCTTTACTCCATCGCTTACGGCATCACCGGTCTCTTTGGCTACCTCATCACCGCTGACGCCGTGAAGTACACCATCGTTATTGCCGTTGCCTTTGCCGTGTCCTTCGCCGTCACCATGGTTCTTTACTCGGACGACGAGAAGACCAAAGCCGCTGCCGCTCGTGAGGCTGCCAAGGCCGCCGCTCCCGCAACTCCCGCACAGGTCGACGCAGCTTATGCTGCTGGCACCGTAGTTGCTCCCATGACCGGTGAGTGCATCGACATGACCACCGTTCCCGATCCCGTGTTTGCCTCGCTCGCTATGGGCAACGGCGTTGCCATCGAGCCCACCGAGGGCGGCATTTACGCTCCCGTAAGTGGCACTGTCACCATGGTTGCTGGCACCGGTCACGCCGTAGGTCTCATGGCCGACGACGGCACCGAGATTCTGATTCACGCCGGCATCGACACCGTAGAGCTCAACGGTGAGCCCTTCACCATCAAGGTAGCCGCAAACGACACCGTCAAGGCTGGCCAGCTCCTCATCGAGGCCGATCTTGACGCCATCAAGGCTGCTGGCAAGCCTGCCACCACCATGGTCATCGTCACCAACTCCGATGACTATGCGGCCATCGAGCAGTCCTACGGCCCGTGCAAGGCTGGTCAGAAGGTCGTCGATCTCAAGAAGAAGTAAGCACTTCTGCTTCATCGCACCTTACGCAAACGCGCGCGTCTCTGGGGCGCGCGTTTTTTAAAAGTGATTTGGTCCCTGAGGGCTTTCCCCTCACCTACCAGTGTGGAGCGGTCGCGTACTCGTAAGTCGTGGCACGGATATCATAGTGTATGCTCTAAAGAGGTGTATGGAATCGTTCCCATAGAAAGGGGCATGCAAAATGTTCTCTGTTACGGCACTAGGCGAAGTACTCATCGACTTCACCGACCATGGCGTCTCGGCAAATGGTCAGAAACTATTTGAACGCAATCCCGGCGGAGCTCCTGCAAACGTACTGGTTGCACTTCAGAAGCTTGGCCACAAGACCGCCTTCATCGGCAAGGTCGGCACCGATATGCACGGAGAGTTTCTGCGCCAGACCATCGCAGAAAACGGCGTCAACTGCGACGGTCTTGTATCTGACCCCAACTTCTTTACGACTCTGGCCTTTGTAGCACTCGACGATAAGGGCGATCGCTCCTTCTCGTTTGCCCGCAAGCCTGGTGCAGACACGCAGCTCAAGCCCGAAGACCTACCGAAAGATGTCATCGCGGAGAGCAAGGTATTTCACGTGGGATCCCTTTCCCTTACCGATGAGCCCGCGCGCAGCGCGACGCTTGAAGCATTGAAGCTCGCAGAGGCCGCCGGTTGTGTCATGTCGTATGACCCCAACTATCGTGACAGCCTATGGCCAAGCGCCGAAGCTGCCTCCAAGCAGATGCGCTCCCTCATCCCCTACATGGACCTCGTCAAGATCAGTGCTGAAGAGTGCCCCATGGTTACCGACTTCACCGAACCAGCTGACGCAGCCAAGGCTTTGCTCGATGCTGGTGTAAGCGTTGTCGTAGTCACACTCGACGCTGACGGCGCTTTCGTCGCAACGAAGGATGGCTCCGAGCTCGTACACAGCTTCCGCGTAGATGCCGTAGACACCACTGGAGCCGGCGACTCCTTCTGGGGCGGCTTCCTCTGCGCCTTCTGCGAGAGCGAAAAGAAGCCTTCGGAAATCACCCTCGAGGACGCCGTAAGCTTTGCTCGATTTGGCAACGGTGTCGCAAGCCTCTGTGTGCGCACCCGCGGCGCAATCCCCGCCATGCCTGAGCGCGAGGCAGTAGAAGCCCTTCTCAAAGAGCAGGCATAAAGCCCTTGTTGGCTTAAGAGAGATCTTCTTTCTTTTTGTGGCCATTGGGGCTTGTCCCCTCTGGCCACACTCAAATGGCCAAAAGGAACTAGCCCAAATGGCCACAACTCTTGTCTGACTTATAATGTGTTTTGGGCACACGCGGAAGGAGAACGTTATGCAGATGCACGTGAATCTGGACTATCGTCAGCACAACTGGCGCCTCGGGTTTCACCTCCAAACCCCCACAGGCTGGCTTTCCGACCCAAACGGACTTTGCCAGTTCAACGGCGAGTATCACATTTTCCATCAGTACGCTCCACGCTGGCCATGGCCAGGACATGGCTGGGGTCACTGGACGAGCAAGGACCTCGTGAATTGGGAATTCCATCGTGGAGCCATCATTCCCGAGATGGAGCTCGACAAGAACGGCTCCTACTCAGGTTCTGCCGTAGTGCGCGATGGAGAGATGTGGTGCTACTATACAGGAAACGTTCTTGAACCAGGAGAACACAACTACGACTACGATGGTCGCCAAGCAAACGAAACCCTCGTCATCAGCAAAGACGGTCGTACCTTCAGCGATCGCAAGCTGGTGCTTGGCAACGATGGCTATCCTGACTATTGCTCTTGCCATGTGCGCGATCCCAAGGTTTGGTGGCAAAAGGACCGCTGGAACATGTTGCTTGGCGCACGCACCATGGACGACCATCCAGCGATGCTGCTTTACACCAGTCCTGATGGCGTGAACGATTGGAAGCTCGCTGGATCCTGTACGACCATATCAGGTGAGCCCTTTGGCTACATGTGGGAATGTCCAAACATCGTGACGCTTGGGGGACGTGAGTTCTTCTTTGTGTGCCCGCAGGGCGTGCCTAGCAAACCCACGAAGTTCCAAAACAACTTCAACTCTGGCTATTTCCCCGTAGAAGGCACGGTCATCGACCTCCTTGAAGGCGACAGCAAGCTCATGGATGCAGATGCTCCATACGGTTGCATCGATGAAGAGACCTTCGTCGAGCTTGATTACGGATTTGACTTCTACGCCCCCCAGGTCTTCACGGACGAAAAAGGTCGACAAATACTCGTGGGCTGGATGGGACTTCCCGACATCGAACTGCAATACCAGGTACCCACCTATGAATGGCTCCACACTCTGACGTGGTTGCGAGAGCTTTCTCTCAATGATGCAGGCAACATCTGCCAGTGGCCGCTACCCGAATACGACGCACTCCACAACAAGCGTATAGAGTTTACGCACGAAGGCGCCGCTGACTCTTGTGGCAAGCTCGGTACCAGCAACTACGACGCCTTCTGCATATGCGGAGCCATCGGGGCAAAGTTTGCCAACGGCACGGCGGATGTATTCCTCGAGGGCATCGAGGGTGAAGGGCGCCTTATGCTGAACGCCGATCTTGAGCTCGTGGTAATCGGAGACCTGATCGAACTCGCCTTCCATGGCATCGCCGGTGGCTATCGTACCGTTCGACGCTTACCACTTGCAGAGCTTTCCGCAGGCAAGCTCGAAAGCATACGCATGGTAGTCGACACAAGCGCAGTTGAGATCTATCTCAACGGTGGTGAGCACACCATGTCTACCCGTTGGTGGCCGCAGGAAATCACAAACCTCAGCGTTACAAGCACCTTCCAAGCAAAAGAGAGCTACGCATACGAGATGAAGTTCTTCGACTTTGGCAATATCTGCTAAAGGGCTCAAAGGTACCCTTGCCGAGGACTTCCTGTTGTGAGCAAGAAAGGCGCATTGCGTGAAGAACTGCCACAGCAAGAAGCCCTCGGCAAGAGCGATAGGGCATTACTTTTGAATCGAGGGAACGGGTTTGCGGTGTCGTGACTTCGCCGCCCGATTGCGCCCTTTGATATGGACGGTACGATCTTGTCTTGAAATGAAGGGGAATAAGAAATGCTCCAGAGATTCATTTGCCTTTTGATAGGCTATGCGTGTGGGTGCGTACTGTGTTCAGATATCGTGGCACGAGCACTTTCTGGGAAATCCGCCTTTGAACTGGGAGACGGAAATCCCGGCATGGCAAATGTGGGCCACGAACTCGGTACAAAGGCCGCCCTGCTCTCCCTTGCTGGCGATATCCTCAAAACCGTTCTCGCCGTCGTTGTATCGCAGCTCCTGTATCCCCAACTCGGCATTGTGGCCACGGCGTGGGCGGGACTTGGCACCACCCTCGGCCATGACTTTCCCTTTTGGCATCGCTTCAGAGGCGGCAAAGGTGTTACCACCATCGCAAGCACCATCATCCTCATCTCCCCTCTTTGGGGCATTCTCGCAGGTGTCGTGGGCTTTTTCTCCATCATCGTCACGGGATACCTCAGCGTGGCGGCCCTCATTGCCATGGCATTCTATGTCATCGCCATGTTCGTGCAAGGCAACTTGGAAATATCCTGCCTCTGCCTCGTTTTTATGGCACTGCAAGTCTACGGGCATTGGTCAAAGCTTGTAGGCATACGCAACGGCACGACTCGTCGCGCTGGTTTAGCGGACAAATTCCGCCACAAATAGCGCATTGCAGGAGTTTTGCTACCATTTGCGTCCCAACAAGGACAGTGATCGCTCTATGGCGCATCAGTTGCACATAAACGCCGGCGTTCCCCCTTCACGAGCAGCTCGAGCGATGTCTTCCAAGGCGTCAGCCACTGCATCATCTTCACAGGCGCCGATGTGCCACTTTGCAGCAGCCTTTGCGGCAGGGGTCGCGCCGTCTACCACGACGGAGTTCTCCACCGCCTGGAGAATGGCCAAGTCGTTGTCCGCATCGCCAAACATCACGACCTCATCGCTTGTAACCTTCAGCTCGTCCATGAGCATCTGCAAAGCCGTGCCTTTGTTTAACCCCTTGGGCAAAATATCCCACCAGCGCACGGATGGCTTCGCAATGTCAAATTCCGGACACAGCTCTCGTGCGTCGCGCTCCACCGCTTGCATGATCTCTTCATTGTCAGGGCAGGCGATAGTTGCTCCGATAATATCTATGGGAGGCACGTCGTCCGCAAGGATGCCGTTGAACGAGTAGATCTTTGCCCACTGAGCCATCTCTTCTGCCGTCGTACCCAAGCAGTAGATGGGATTCGTCGCATCTGTCTCAAACGGATAGGCCGTCATCATGACACCTGGATACTCAGTCACCTTCGCAGCAAGACGCTCGAGCCCCTCGTTGCTGATAAGCGAGAGACGCACCATTTCACCATCTACCATGATCTTCTTGCCATTTGACAGAATGCCAGTGCGGAACGGCATGTCGTTGCCGTCAAAGAGCTGCATGAGCTCTACCACATCGCGGCCGGTAGCCAAGCCGAACTGCACACCCGCTTCACGCACATGGGAAATAGCCTGCATGGTGCGCTCAGAAGCACCGTGGCTCCCAAGAGGAATGAGCGTTCCGTCTACATCGCAGAGAACGAGCTTTATCATGACATCTCCTTTTATGAGCAATCTCGATCTATAGTATCATGTATCAAACATGATCGAGGGAGGCCAAATGCTAAATGTAGTACTTGTAGAGCCAGAGATTCCTGCAAACACTGGAAACATCGGTCGCACCTGCGTGCTTACGGGCTCGCGCCTGCATCTCGTGGGGCCGCTCGGCTTTGACCTCGGCCAGAAGGCGGTGCAACGCGCGGGCCTTGGATACTGGAAAAGCCTCGACTTGACAACCTATCGGTCTTGGGACGACTTTGTTAATCGCGCGCTTGGAGAGATGGGCACAAACGTTCACCTGCTAACCAAGCGCGCAACGCGCACGTATGCCCAGTCTACCTATCGAGAGAATGACTGGCTCGTCTTTGGACAGGAGAGCGCAGGTTTGCGCAAGGAACTCCTCGACGCGCATCCCCATCTCTGCGAACGCATTCCCATGTATGGCGATGAGGTCCTCACAAACGCCTCTACGTGGCATCGGACGCACGAAAACCTCCATCCCGAGCTACAGCGCGACATCTGCGGAAATTTCGTTGATGAGCGTGAGGGACAGATCTCCTCCCTCAATCTTTCAAATGCTGTCGCCATCGTCGTCTATGAAGCCTTGCGCCAGCTCGAATTTCCAGGCATGAGCTGAGCCTCGCTAAGCACTGAAAAGCCCTCTTGCCGCGGGCACACAAATCGCAGCATGAGGGCCGTCCCTTGCAAATGGTTCGCTTCGAGTCTACTCCGTAGCTTTCCGCTCGTGCCTCGCACGCTTCTCCTCCTCAGGAAACGCCGCAAGCTCAGGAGGTACATCGCGCTGTCGACGCTTTACGTTGAGAATCACGAGCTGGCGAATGGTGGAAGTAATAGGTATGGCCACGAGCATGCCCGCAAAGCCCGCGACGCCACCTCCGATGGTAACACCCACGGTCACCCACACCGGAGGAAGCACGGTATCTGGGTCACCGATATGCGGCAAGATAAACGTTGCCTCGAGTACTTGCGCCAGCGCAACCATAACCACATAGATCAGCGCACCAACGCCATCCATCATCACGACCAAAAACGTTCCCGCCACAAGGCCCACGGGATAGCCAACGATAGGCACAAGCGCAGAAAGCCCCAGCAATACGCCAACCCCCACGGCATATGGATAGCCCAAGGCGACCAGCGTGAGCGTTCCCACGGTACCGAGAATGGTCGCCTCCATACCTTGGCGAACGATGAAGTTATGAAACGTCGAATCAGCGACACCGGCCACCATCGCAAAGCGTTCCGCACGCTCTGGTCCCAAATACTCTGAGATTACCATCGAGAGCCTGTCTTTGATATTTGAGTTGTCCGTGAGAAGGATGAATGAAAACATGATACCGAAGAATCCTGTCGAAACGATAGAGAAGACGTTCATGACCTGAATTGGAAGATCGCTCACGGAGCCGCCAAAGACTTTGTTTACCACACCGGCAATGTCCATGTTTTTGATATCCTGCATAAGCTCGCTCTTCATGAAGTCATGCACGGCACCTCGCACTGGTGACATCACCGGCAGCTTGATCGTTTCTTCGATGAACTCCTCGCCATGCTGCTGCACCATGCCAACCGTCTCCATGAGGGCGGGTATGAGCACAGATGCGCCGACGGCTATCACCACGAAGGCGATGATGATGGCAACTGCCAAGCATACCGGCTTCCGCAATGCCGCCAAAACGGGCGACTTGCTCCTCGGAAAGAAGTGACGTTGAAAGAAATTCGTGGGAATCGCAACGATATAGGCAATTGCCCCGCCCAAGACGAGCGGAATTATGGCAGTAAGCAAAATGCCAAGAAATGCGATAATGCTATGCCACGACTGAAACAGTATGCAGCAAAAAAGAATGAGTATTGCCCCGTATTTCACGTACTCAATGGGAGGTTTTTTCATCAGACGACCTTTCTCGAAGCACCTAGTATAGACCTCTCCAGGTGCTTGGCACATCATCATGTGTTTTTGTGTTAAACCCGCATGAAAGCCGGCATGCCACCTTGTGTCGCCGCCTCCGCAATCTCGAAGAGCGCGTCGGCCACGGCATCATCTGCGCTGTAACCAATATGCCAACGGG
>CACXZL010000045.1 GCA_902772085.1 uncultured Coriobacteriaceae bacterium
CCCGTCGGAGTGAAATTGTGATATACTATCCTCATGGAAAATATGAGGCGAAACACAGAAAGCAGGTTGTCATGGCAGGCGAATACCAGTTCTCGTTAATCGACGTGACAAAGCAGCAGGGGACCAAGACGATCCTCAAGGACGTCAACCTCTCGTTCTTCTACGGCGCGCACATCGGCGTCATCGGTGGCAACGGCGCGGGCAAGAGCTCGCTCCTGAAGATACTTGCCGGCCTCGACACGGACCTCATCGGCACCGTGCAGGTGGCGAAGGGCACCAAGGTGGGCTACCTGCCGCAGGAGCCGGAGCTTGACGACTCAAAAACGGTGGGCGAGTGCGTGGAGGAGGCGATCTCGGACGCGAAGGCGAAGATCGAGCGCTACGAGGACCTCTGCTGCAACCTCGACGACCCGAAGGCGGCGGCCGAGATGGAGCGCCTGCAGGAGGAGATCGACGCGAAGGACCTCTGGAACGTGGAGAACCAGATGGAGCGTGCTATGGCGTCGATGCACTGTCCCGACAAGGACGCGAAGGTGGCGGTCCTCTCTGGCGGCGAGCGCCGCCGCGTGGCGATCTGCCGTCTGCTCCTCTCCGATCCCGACGTGCTGCTCCTCGACGAACCAACCAACCACCTCGACGCGGAGACCGTCCAGTGGCTCGAGGAATACCTGAAGGACTTCAAGGGCACGCTCATCGTCGTCACGCACGACCGCTACTTCCTGAGCGACGTGACGGAGTGGATACTTGAGCTGGATCACGGCATCTGCTACCCCTACAAAGGGAACTACGAGGAATGGCTCAAGCAGAAGCAGGAGCAGATGGCGCGCGACGCGAAGGCGGAGAAAAGCCGCCAGAAGCTGCTCGCTAACGAACTCGAATGGATACACACGAACCCGTCCGGCCGCCACTCCAAGAGCCAGGCGCGCGTGAAGCGCTACGAGGAGCTGGCCGCCCAGCAGCGCGAGGCGCGCGAGGACGACCTCGTCATCCGCATCCCGAATGGCCCGCGTCTCGGCAACTTGGTGGTGCGTGCGGAGCACGTGGCGATGGGCTTCGACGGGAAGATGCTCTACACCGACCTCAACTTCGACCTTCCGCGCGGCGGCATCGTGGGCGTGATCGGGGCGAACGGGGCGGGCAAGACCACGCTCTTCAAGCTGATGACGGGCGAGCTGAAACCGCTCTCGGGCGAGCTTCGCATCGGCGAGACGGTGCAGCTCAGCTACGTGGACCAGCTCCGCACGAAACTCGATCCGGAGCATACCGTGTACGAGGAGATCACGGGCGGCGGCGAGTTCGTCAACCTGGCTGGAAGCGGCATGCTCAACGGACGCGCATACTGCACGCGCTTCAACTTCCGCGGCGCGGACCAGCAGAAGAAGGTGGGTGTGCTCTCCGGCGGCGAGCGCAACCGCGTGCATCTCGCGAAGCTCCTGCGCGGCGGCGGCAACCTGCTCTTGCTCGACGAACCGACGAACGACCTTGACGTGGCAACGCTTCGCTCGCTTGAGGAAGGTCTGCAGGAGTTCGGCGGCTGCGTGATGGTGGTGAGCCACGACCGCTGGTTCCTCGACCGCATCGCCACGCACATCCTCGCGTTCGAGGGCGGCGGGAAGACGACCTGGTTCGAGGGCGGCTTCTCCGACTACCACGAGATGGTCGCCAAGCGCCGCGGGAAGTAAAGTAGCTCCATGACAAACTGGATAGACTTGCTGATCATCGGCGTGTACCTGGTGGGTACCACGCTTTTCGGGTGCAGCTTCTTCTTCAGGAAGAAGGGCGGGGACGCGGCCAACACGTTCATGACTGGCGGCGGCAGGCTGCCGACGTGGGCGATCGCGCTCTCGGTGTTCGCCACGCACGTGTCCTCCATCTCCTTCCTCGCCCTGCCGGAGGGCGCGTTCGACAAGAACTGGTGGGGCTGGATCAACTCGATCACCGTCCCCATCGCCACGCTGGTCGCCGCCATCTGGTTCGTGCCGTTCTACCGCCGCGCGACGAGCGTCTCGGCGTACTCGTTCCTGGAGAAGCGCTTCGGCGCGTGGGCGCGCATCTACGCGAGCGCGTGCTTCCTCGTGATGCAGAGCGCGCGCTCGGGCATCATCCTCCTGCTGCTGGCGATCCTCGTCAACCAGCTGCTCGGGTTCTCGTACGAGTCGATCATCATCGTCACTGGCGCCGCCACGCTGGTCTATTCGATGATGGGCGGCTTCTCAGCGGTGGTGTGGACTGACGCCATCCAGTCGTTGATCCTGATCGGCGGAACGGTGGTGTGCGTCGTATGCCTTCTCGTCTTCACGCCGAATCTCGCCGGCAACCTGCAGGACGCCTGGGAGGCGGGCAAGATATCGCTGGGGTCGATGGATTTCTCGGACTGGGGCAGCAACACCTTCTGGGTGCTTTTCTTCTACGGCATATGCATCAACCTTCAGAACTTCGGCGTGGACCAGTGCTACACGCAGCGGTACGTGGCGGCGAAGGACGAGAAGGCGGCGGTCCGCACCATCTGGGGATCGGCGTGTCTCTACGTGCCGGTCACGCTCCTCTTCACCGTCATCGGCACGCTCCTCTGGATGTACAACCACGCTACGGGCGCGGTGCCGGCGGGGACGAAGGCGGCCGAAGTGTTCCCGTGGTTCATCATGCACAAGCTCCCCACTGGCGTCTCGGGACTCCTCGTGGCCGCGATCATCGCGGCGGCGATGTCGACCGTGTCGACAACGCTCAACTCCGGCTCCACGGTGCTGCTGGAGGACTACTGGAAGCGGTTCTGCCCGTCGCGCGCCAGCGAGCGCGCGAACATGGTGTTCCTCCGCGCGATGACCGTGCTTCTCGCGCTCGTCTCGATCGGCATCGCTCTCGCGGTGGTATGGGTTTGGGGCAAGGACAACAAGACCGTGCTCGGCATGTGGTACATGCTGCAGGGCGTCCTTTCCGGCGGCATGCTGGGTCTCTTCCTCATCGGCGCGTTCTCGAAGCGCACGCGTCCGTGGCACGCGGTTGTGGCGACGGCCAGCGGGTTCCTGCTGCTCGTGTGGGTGGTGTTCGGACAGAAGATGCTGCCGCTGCCGTGGCTGCTCCACGTCAACCTCTCGATCGTGTTCGCCACGCTGGCGATCGTGACGGTGGGCTTCTCCCTCGGCGCGCTCTGCGGCAGGAGCGCGAAGCCTGTGGTATAATTGCCCCGTGAAAATCAGACCCTGGCTACAGTTCTTCAGGCTGCCCAACCTGCCTACGGCGCCCGGCGATGCGCTCGCCGGGGCGGCGTTCATGCTTCAGGATGGCGCAGGCGGATTTGCGCAGGCTGTGGCGGCGGGCGCGGCGGCGCTAGGCCTATACATGTTCGGCCTGGCGGACAACGACATCGTCGGCGTGGACGCCGACTCTAAAGGCCGGACGGATCGTCCGCTCGCGCGGGGCGACATCTCGATGCGCGCGGCGCGTGTGGTGGGTAGCGTGAGGCCCATGGAATCGCTTACGGACCTTTGCGTGTCGGGGGGCTTGTTTAGCTTGCGCAAGGCACTCCTTGGAGACACCGCCCCCGTCCTGCGCGACGTCTCGCAAACGGAAAACTCGCTAACGGTGGCAGGATACTTTTTTGGATCCGCGCAGGGCATGCTTGCCGTCGACGGACAAGACCTCCCCGTGACCGCGTGGTCAGACACGTCGGTGACCGCTCAACTTCCGAGCGACTTCTCCGGAGGCGAGAAGCTCGTGGAGATATCGACGACAGAGGGAAAGAAAGGCCACCAGCGCTTCCGCATAGGTTCGCCCACGTCGCTCTACCGGCGCCTCCCGCTGCCCTTCAGGCACCTATCCGGCGACCCGGGCACCTACGAGTTGGCATCGACAAATCCCGACCAGACCTTCTATTCCTCGGCGCCTCGTGCACTCGTGGGCTTGGACGGCGATTTGTATTATCTCCTTGAGACCGTGCGATCCACCACTGCCATCTATCGCTACGACATAGAGGATCGGTCATGGGAGCTTGCGTACGAGGGCGGCCATGCGGCCACGGGCGGCGCCTGCACCTGGGAGGGCAAGATTCTCTTCGTGGCCGGACAGCGGGAAGAAAACAAATCGTATTTCGGATACTTTGACCCTGTCAAGCGCGACGTGGAATTCAAGCCGTATAACGACAAGTCGTTCGAACGCGGGTGCACGCTCGTAAACACAGGCAAAGGCGTGCTGCTCGCAGGCGGCACCAAGCACGAGTACGGTTCGTCTGCCGACAGCTCGATCGAGATCGTGCGTACGGTCGACCCAGCCACCGCAACCGTATCTGAGGTCGCAATGCCCGACGACACCGCGCTGTACGGCAGCTGGTATGCCGGTGCATACGATGAGCAGGGACGAGGTTATCTTTTCTGCGGCACGGAGATGAAGGAGCTCTACAGGTTTTCGTTCGCGGACGGCAAGGCGACGTGCGAGGTTCTGGAGGAGGGATCGATATTATCCAAGGTCAACGAAGGCGTGCAGACGCTCTCCGCACAAGCCGACGGAGCGGTATCGCTCTACCAGCAGCGACGCATGGTTGCCGGACCCACGAAAGCGGGAATCATCGCAAGTGGCCCCTGCATGACCGATGAAGATGGCATCGTAACCGCAGACACCTACACCCTTGGCTGGGAAGAGACAAGATTCAACGAGACCAACAAGCTGATAAGCGTCACCAAAATGTACAATCCCGCCGGCACCACCTACCGTGGCAACTACTATGTGCTAGCAGATACCAAAAGCGAGGTAGGCGGCAAGGTCTTTGTATCACAACCCGTCGACACCATCGAACAGCCAGGCGATGTGGCACAAGAGGCCTTCCCCGCAGAGGAGGATCCCACGGGAGACCCCAAGCCTACAGAGGTCGTACCTACGCAAGTCACGCAAACAAGTGCGGTTGAGCGTGCAGTCACGCAGAGAACCACATCGACGCTCCCAAACACAAGCGACAAGCTTGCGCCATTCATGCTGGCACTGCTTGCCCCTGGAGCGCTTTTGTTTGCTTGTCTCGCCACCAAACAAAAGCGTGACTAACCGATGGCATTTGTTCCTCAAGCGAGGTGAATACCACTGTCCGCAGTTTTCAGCCGGAAGCCTTCCCCACCGTGCGTACTTATTCAGGGAGGCGTCCACGCCACCCCGCACCGTGCGCAGTTTTCAGCCAAAACAAGGCCCCGCCGTGTACACAAACGGGCCGAAAGTGTACACGGCGGGGGAATCTCTTTGCTGATAAGTGCGCAGGGCGCGGGGGTTGTGGACGCGCGAGGAGCTACGGACGCAAGGAGCACATGCCCGACTAGACCTCCGCCGGGTCCATGAGGTCGTACTTCTCCACGTCAAAGACTGCCCTGCCCTTGCAAGAGAACGTGATGGCATCGGCAGACACCTCGGTGGGTATGGTCATGCTCATGGCACGCACGCCATCGTTTGCGAAGACCTCCACGCTGAACCTGTCGAGCACCAGGCGCAGGGTCAGCTCCGTCGGCGTACCCGGCACGGTGCACTTGCGATGCTGCACGTACGCACGACGAGAGCCCGCATGGATGCGGCTTATCTCAAGCGAACCATGCTCGGGGCGATACCGCACGGAGGAATGGAACCGCTCGTCCTGCGCAAACCAGATGACGAACTCCCTGAACGGATCGCCCGCATCCTCGGGACGAATGCTCACCAGCATGTCCACCACACGGCCACGCACGCCATCAAGCGCGATGGGGCTCTTGTCCACCGCAACCCCCTGGTGAACGACCTGATTCCTGCGCAAACCCTCCAGCTCGCGGATGGGCCACTGATACAGACGCCCGTCGCGCACGCTGAGCTCGCGCGGGGTCGCCATCTGTCCAAACCAGCGATTGTCGCGCAGGGACCCAGCCAATGCGTCCCAGTTCTGCATCCAGGCGACCATGATGCGACGGCCGTCGGGTGCGAGCAGCGTCTGAGTCGCATAGAAGTCCGTTCCGTGGTCGATTGACGAAATCGTTTCCTCCACAAGCTCGCCGCTCTCCGGATCCACATGTCCCACGATGCAAAGCGTCCCGTTGCCGCTGTAGAACTCGTGCCCTTGGGGCAGCATGTCCTGCGGACTCAGCAGGAGCACGTCCTTTCCGTCGAGATGGAAGAGGTCTGGGCACTCCCACATGATGCCGTACCGCCAAGAATTGCGAGCCACCACATGCTCAAACTGCCACGTAAAGGCGTCGTCGCTGCGATACAGCACGATCTGTCCGCTCTTGTCTGGCGCCAAACTTGCCAAGACCGCACGATAGGTTCCATCCTCCTCTTGCCAGATCTTTGGATCGCGGAAGTGCTCGGTGCTCGATCCCTCGGGAAGCGAGCTCGCGTCAATGACAGGATTGCCCTCGTACTTCATGAAATCCACACCGTCACCCACGGCGAGGCACTGCGTCTGACACTCTTGCGGGCTGCCGTCTTCCCTTTTGCCCTTCGCGCCAGCGCCCGTATACATAAGCAGAAGTTGCCCATCCGGCAGCTCTATGGCACTTCCGGAGAAGCAACCATTGTGCTCGTCGTACGGCGCATCGGGCGCAAGGGCGCACGGCAGGTAGCGCCAAAAGAGCAAGTCCTTGCTTACGGCATGTCCCCAATGCATGGGTGCCCACGTCGTGGTATAAGGGCTGTACTGGTAAAACAGGTGGTACTCGCCCTGGTAATACGCAAATCCATTTGGATCGTTCATCCATCCCACGCGAGGAGACAGATGAAAGCACGGACGATCCTTGCGATCGATAAAGGCCTCCATGCGCTCCTCATACGACCTCGCCTTTGCCAATGGCTCGCTCTCCACAAATCCGTTCATCCCAACTCCCCCATCCGTTGATATCGGCCACCCACGACACATAGTATAGGACACGATCAGTGGCGATGAGTTTGGTTATTCGCTAGAGTGAGCCAAAGAAGCGCATGGCATTGTCGAAGAAGAGCTTGCGTGCGACGTCATCACCGAAGCGCTCCTCGAAACGAGCAAACAAGGACTCCTGACTCGAGCAGTCCGCAATCCAGGTGGGCACCACCGCACCATCGCGATCGGAACCCAAGGCGATGATGTCCTCGCCACCCACCTGGAGCCAGTGCTGCACATGCGCAGCCAGATCGTCAAAGGTGTACGCGTTGCCTCCGTCTCGCACGAACGATTCGTTGAAGTTCAAGCCCACCACGCCGCCGCGCGCTGCGATGGCTGCGAACTGATCGTCGGTGAGGTTGCGCAGGTGCCCGCACACGGCTCGCGCGTTTGAATGGGTTGCGACGAAGGGCTTGGTTGCGTATCTGTCCACGGCCCAGAAGCCTTTCTCGTTGATGTGCGAGACGTCCGCCACGATGCCGTGGTCCTCGAGCGACTCAAGGTATTTCACGCCCAAGTCCGTGAGGGCAACGTCGGGATACTGGTTGCCTGCCCCCATGGCGTTCTTGAAGTTCCACGTTATGCCCGCGATGAGCACGCCGTCCTCCGCGAACTCGTCCACCACCTTGAGGTCTTGGTCCACGCACGCCCCGTTCTCCACGGTGAGGATTGCGGCAACCTTCCCTTCGTCCAGCACGGACGGTATCTGGGAGAAGCTTCGCACCTGCGTGAAGCGATCGCCCAGTTGGTCCATCTGGCCTTTGAACCATTTGACGGCCTCGTGGTACCAGTCGATGGCAGGGATATCGCCCTTGTCGTCGCCTTCGGTGTCGGGAACCCATATGGAGTAGCATTGCACCCAACCCACGTCACCCATGCGATCGGCGGATACCTGGGCATTGGTGCTCGCAAGCGTACCGCTGAACTTGTCGTTGAACTTGGAGTACGGCGTATGACCCACCATGGCCAGTACGTCAATCGTGTCTGCGTGCATGTCGAACGACCGCACCGAGGCTGCTTTGGCTGCGCCTGCCGCTCCGTCATTGCTGGACGAAGAAGTCTGCCCGCCCGTCGCACATGCCGTTCCCGCGAGTGCTGCCAGGCCGACTCCCCCGGCAAGCAGCGTGCGCCTCGTAATGTTTGTCCTGTGCATCAGTACTCCTTTCGTAGCCACAACGAGCACTCTTTAATGATAGTACACTCAAGTACAAGCCTCCTAACTTGCCCCGTGCTCAAGCGCTCTCGCCCACCGTTCGCGCGCCTTTGCCCACACGTCCCGCACGGAGCATGAAGCCGATGAGCACCGCGAAGGTCGCGAGCGGCAGCAGGAAGCCGCAGTAGCGCCACTCGGACTGTACGAGCATGTTGTAGATGGAGTGGTACGTTATCGCCGTCACCAGCAGCGCAAACGTGCCAGGAATGAAGAGCTTCTTCTTCTGGTGCACGAAATGGAGCCCGAGCCCCACGGCCCCCGTGCACATGCCGTGCATGAGGGCGGAACCAAAACCACGGACAAGTGCCCAGAGCAGGCTCACCGACGAGACGTTCTGCAGGAGTATGACCATGTTCTCGATGACCGCAAAGCCGATGCCGACGGCGAACGCCACCGAGAGGAGCCGCTCACGGCTGTTGTCGAGGGCGTACGCGTAGAAAAGGACCGGCAACGCCTTCACTACCTCCTCCGTCACGGGTGTGACGTTCGTCGTCACGAACCCGTAGTCGCCGTCAAACGCTTCTAGGAGGATCGCGTTGACCTCAGAGACAAACAGGCAGCAGAACAAGCCCACGATCATGTATGCCACCACCGTGCGCGCGAACTTGTCGCGAATGATCGGAAGTAGAAACAGCATGGGCACCGTGATGCAGATGAATATGATGTAGCTCATATTTGCCATTGTGTAATCCCCCTCTTGAGCATCGGAAGTATGAACAACGTGTCTGCCGCGAGCAGGAGCCCGAAGACGACGGTCGCGGGCCCCGCACCGTAGGCCAGGGAGCACAGCTCCGCCATGAGCAGAATCGCGTAGACGACGGCGCACAGGTTGTACCTGCGTACGCTGTCGATGACTCCGAATTCGGCGTCGGGAATGAGGTAGTGCTTGAGGTTGAAGTAGGAGGCGAGCGCCGCAAACGCCGAGACCACGAGGAATGACACTTTACCCGTCACCCCGTCACCCGAAAGCAGCGTCGCCACGTCGATCAGAGCGATGCAGGCAGGGGCGCCGAGCGCCATGATCCGGTACTTCGCAAGGCCCTTGGACCCGTCGTCTGCAAGCCCGTCCATGATTCCTGCGTTGGCCGTGAGCAGAAACAGGAACACCCCGACGTAGCTCAGCAGGCTGAGCCTGAAATCCCTCTCCACCCCGAACCCGGTGAGGCTGCGCACGACGGCGCGCGGGTCGTTGTAGGCGTC
>CACXZL010000046.1 GCA_902772085.1 uncultured Coriobacteriaceae bacterium
GTGACACCTGTGCCCTCCACGTCTGCAAATCCATCCAGTGCCGCCTTGCCGGTATCCCCGGAGGTGGCAGTGAGGATCATCACATTGCGGCCATTGCCGGCATCGCTGCGCGCGGCGCTCATGAGACGTGGCAACATCTGAAGCGCAACGTCCTTGAAGGCGCAGGTAGGGCCGTGATAGAGCTCCAGGAGCCAATCCATGCCGAGGGGAGTGAGTGGTGTGATCGCCTGCGTATCCCATTGGTCACCATAGGCGCCGGCTACGCATGAGGCGATTTCGTCTGAGGTATAGTCAGGCAGTAGCGTACCAAGTACGAGGCGGGCGTTTGCATGGTAGCCGTTTGTGCAGACGTTTGTGAGGTCAAGTGACGTTTGTCCAATCTCATCCGATACGTACAGCCCGCCGTCTGGCGCGATGCCTGTCAGTATCGCTCGCTTGCTGCTCATGCGTTCCGCCGCGCTGCGGGTGCTGTGATATGAAGTCTCCACATTGCCTCCCTTTGGATGGTCTTGGTAGTGCTCGCACCAGTATACCCGACTTGTCAAAGGTGGCTTGTCAAAAGAGGTCAAACCCCTTATGACACTTGAGCCACGCCTACAGTTCTGATTCCATCGGACGATTGATGGGTTCTGAACGCTAACGGGTCACGTGGCAAAAGAGCCAAACTCCTTCTGCCATGAAAAAAGCCGTAATAAATTGTGTGCTGCGGCGCATCACGCGTCGCTCTTGGTGTAATCTAAACAGTTGCAAATCGATTCGTCACGTTCGAGAGGTAGTCTATGAAAATCGCTCTTTTGGGATACGGCACGGTGGGCCGTGGAGTGGACGGCATCATCCGCTCGAGAGTGCCAGGAGTCGAGGTGGCGCGTATACTCGAGCTTCCCGATCGCTTGACCGACGATCGCATGACGTCTGATTGCGCGTGCATTCTCAGCGACCCATCCATAGAGCTTGTAGTGGAGTGCATGGGGGGTATCGAGCCAGCACACACCTATATAGCCCAAGCGCTTGCGGCGGGCAAGCACGTCGTGACTTCAAACAAAGCAGTCGTTGCCGCCTATTTCGGAGAATTCGCATCGCTTGCCGACGAGCATGGCGTTTCGTTTCTCATTGAAGCATCGGTGGGCGGTGGCATTCCGTGGATCGCAAGCATTGAGAAGGTCCGCAGGATTGACGAGGTACGATCGTTTTCCGGCATCATGAATGGAACTACAAACTACATCATCGATTCCATGCGTCGCGATGAGCTCGATTTCGATGTGGCACTTGGGCGTGCGCAGGAGCTCGGCTATGCCGAGCGCGATCCGTCGGCAGACATCGATGGCATCGACGTGGCAAACAAGACCATCATCTCTGCCTGCGTTGCCTTCGACGTCGATTGCGTGCGCGATCTTCCCGTAACGGGCATAAGGACGCTTGCCAAAGCCGATCTGGAGTTCTTTGCTGCTCGTGGACTGACGGTGAAACTCTTTGGTAGGGGAATGAGCAAGGACGGCTGCTATGCGGTGGCGGTGGAACCGGTGGCCATCCCGCTGCTTTCTCTGGAAGCAGCCGTGCCATCAAACTTCAACCTCGTATCGCTTGAGGGCTTCACGGTGGGTCCCCTCAAGTTCTACGGGCAGGGTGCCGGCAGTCTGCCTACGGGCAATGCCGTTGTGCAAGATGTCATAGACGTGGCGCATGGACGCATACAGCGCTACGACTTCTCGCGTGGACTCAAGTACGACCCGTCATTGCTTACGGGTGACTACGTCATACGCTCTTCGGTTGCCCCTTCGCATAGCGAAGGCTGGGCACCCGGCGTATGGAGGCTACGCAGTCTTACGCCTCCTCAGGCGCGGCAAATCTATGAAAAAGTACTGCAAGAAGACGCGTCGGCATTTATGGCGGCGCTTCCACAGGAGGGTTAGTACGTGATTAAGGTATCGAAATTTGGCGGTTCGAGCGTGGCGGATGCTTCTCAGTTCGAGAAGGTCGCAAATATCGTGAAGTCCGATCCTGAACGCAAGTTTGTGGTGGTTTCGGCAGCTGGCAAGCGTTTCAGCGGTGACAACAAGATCACCGACTTGCTCTTGCTGGTAAATGCCCACATCCAGTACGGGGTAGACTGCTCTCCCTTGCTTGCGACGATCCAGCAGCGTTTTGAGGAGATAGCCAACGAGCTCGGACTCAGTTTTCCAGTGGCCGAGGAATTCGAACGCTTCGTGGAGAGCATAGAAAAGGTCTCGCCGGAGTATGTGGTCTCGCGTGGTGAATGGTTTACGGGCAAGCTCATGGCGGAGTATCTGGGAATGCCGTTTGTGGATGCTGCCGACGTGGTCGTCTTCCATCATGACGGAACGGTGGACATGGAGCGGACTCAGACTCGTCTCCGCGAGGCACTTATCCATACTGGTGGTAGTTTCCTGCTTCCCGGATTCTACGGCGCGACCGTGGATGGACAGATCAAGCTGTTTAAGCGCGGAGGTGGAGACATCACGGGTGCGGTGCTTGCACGCTGCATAGATGCAGGCCTTTACGAAAACTGGACGGATGTTTCGGGCTTTTTGGCAGCGGATCCCCGCGTGGTGGAGAACCCGCGTGGCATCCATCGCATTACCTTCGAAGAAATGCGCGAGCTCTCCTACATGGGCGCGTCGGTGCTCCAAGAAGAGGCCATATTCCCCGTGCGAGAGGTAAACATTCCCATCCAGATAAAGAACACCAATGCTCCGGACGACTTTGGAACCATCATACGCGAGACGGCAAATGAGCACGCTCGCGAGCATCTCATCACGGGCATTGCGGGCAAGAAAGACTTTGTGGGCATCTATGTGCAGAAGGCTCACATGTCAAACGAGATCGGCTGTGTACGTCGCGCATTGAGCATCTTGGAAAGCTATGGTGTCTCCGTGGAGCATATCCCCACTGGAGTGGATTCTTTTTCCATCGTGGTAAACGGCGATGATGTGAAGGATTCCATCTACTCCATCGTTGCGGATATGCAACGTGAGGTGAAGCCCGATTCCATCAACGTGCTTCCAGGACTCGCGCTCATAAGCGTCGTTGGTCGCAACATGAGCCGTCGTGCCGGCACTTCCGGGCAGATCTTTGGCGCTTTGGGTGAGGCTGGCATAAACATCCGCATGATCACCCAGAGTTCGCAGGAGATAAGCATCATCGTAGGCGTGCAAAACGAGGATTTCGAAAAGGCGATTCATGTCATATACGATCACTTCGGCAACGCCGAAGTCATAAGCGAGAGATAGAGGAGGAAGCTATCATGAGCAGCAAGACCATAGCTATCCTAGGTGCTACTGGCGTCGTAGGCCAACAAATGCTCCAATGCTTGGAAGAGCGCGGCTTTCCGGTGAGAGAGCTCGTTCCGTTGGCAAGCGCCCGGTCCGCTGGAAAGACGCTTCGCTTTGCTGGCAAGGACGTTGTGGTGCGCGAGGCGACACCGGAGGCTTTTGAGGGAGTGGACATCGTGCTCGGGGCAGCCGATGACGAAACCGCAAAGCGCCTGCTTCCGGAGGCAGTAAAGCGCGGGGCGGTGTGTGTGGACAACAGCCACGCCTTCCGTCTCTATGACGATGTGCCTCTGGTGATCCCGGAGATAAATGGAGATGACGTTGTCTGGCACAACGGCATCATCTCCAATCCCAACTGCGCCACCATCATTGCGCTCGTTCCGCTGTGGCCGCTTCATCAGGCGGCGGGGATGAAGCGTCTTGTGGTTTCCACGTATCAGGCGGCATCGGGTGCCGGTATGCCTGGTCTCACGGAGCTTGAGCGCGAGATGGGAGTAGTGGCTGCTGGAGGCGAGGTAGGGGAGACAGCACCCTTCGCCTATCAGCTGGCGGCAAACCTCATCCCGCAGATAGGCGGCTTCAATGATGATCTGTACACCTCCGAGGAAATGAAACTGCAAAACGAAGGGCGAAAGATCTGCCATCTACCAGAACTGCTCGTGAATTGCACATGTGTTCGCGTGCCCGTGATGCGCTCGCATTCCGAGTCAATCACGGTGGAGTTTGAGAGGCCCTTGTCGGTAGAAGCGGCGCGTGAGGCACTTGATGCTGCCCCTGGCGTCAAGGTGGTGGACGATCCCGCAAATCTACGCTATCCCATGCCGCTCGAGACAAGTGATCAGGATTTGATTTTTGTGGGTCGCGTGCGTCGCGATCTCTCCGCGCCAGAGGGTGTGAACTCTCTGTCGTTCTTCTGTTGCGGTGACCAGATTCGGAAGGGCGCTGCCACGAATGCCGTTCAGATTGCGGAGTTGCTAGTGTAGCACATAGTGTAATAGTGTAATAGTGTAATGGATATGCAAAGGGTGAGCCCCTACGTGCAGGTGGTTTTGCGCGTAGGGGCTCACCCTATGAGTTTTCGTAGGCCCTGTGAGAGTGCGGTAGTTTGAGGGCGTGGATTCGTGTCGCGCCTAAGAGCGTTTGGCGTATCTAAGCTGCTTTGCAGCGTACATACGTTGATCCGAGCGGTGCCATACCATTTCCATGTCTTTGTCCTCGCACCAGCGATACGTTGACATGCCTTTGGCGATGTCAACTATATCCCAAGGGTTTTCTGCCGTTGCGTTGAGGGAGCATACACGTTCGTCGAATTCGCTGAAGAGTTTTTCGCGATTGTCGTAATCGTATCCGAAGAGAAGCGCGATAAACTCGTCGCCGCCGATGCGAAAGACCGGACTGTGCTCATATACTTGACATATGAGCTTGCAAGCGGTTTTGAGATAGATGTCGCCCTTGTCGTGTCCATAGTTATCGTTGATGAATTTGAGGCTGTTGCAATCAAACATCACGATGGCAAATTGCAGGTCGTCTTGACTGCTAGCGTGCGATATCTTGTCGTTGAAGCGAGCTGCATAAATATCGTATGCTCCCTTGTTTTTCACGTGCGTGAGTGAATCAATATAGGCTTGGCTATTCAGGTTACTTATGTATACTCGAAGATGATCGCAGAGCGTTTTGAAGGCGGTGGTCAGCTCTCCTATTTCATCGTCTTTGTTGTAGTCGAGCTCGACGTCGTAGTTGCCCTCGGAGAGCTGCCGGGCAGCTTCTGTGAGCTGGCGTAACGGTCGGTTGACCTCGCTCATGGCAATAAGCGTAGCCGGAATGAAGAGCACAAGTACAACAAGGGCTATGACCACTACGCTCGCTTCGAGATGATGCCATGAAGCCGCTACCTCATCGATTGGAGCACATACCACGAGCTCCATGCCGTTTGTAAGCGTTGAACAAGAAAGCTGCCATCTTTTGCCCTTGTCTTCGTATGCAATGACTGCGTTTTCGCTCGTTTCAACATTGTCCGTACCAGTAGACTGGATCTGCGAGACGAATCCCGGTACGTCACCTCTCTTGAGCTCGGGATGGTAGAGGACCTCGTTTTCTTGACTGAGGAGACATGCATACCCGCTATCGTAGATGGTGAGAGAATTGATTTTGTCAACCATTGTGTCAAAAAGCATTTCCATGCCCAATACGCCAATGAGCACTCCCGACTTATAGACAGGGGAGACGTAGGTGATGGTCAGCGCGTCATTGAGATGCGTGTCCTTGTATGGGCCGACCCAAGCCGGAGCGCCTTGTCTCATGGGTATGAAGTACCAGGCGTTGCGGTCAGTGTCGTGTGAATCGAGCTTGCTCGCATCTACGGGAGATTGCTCCTCGAATCCCACCTTTCCCATCCGAGAATAATAGAACCCGTGTTCATTGCTGCTCACGTTGGGATTGATGCAGTAGTAATATGCGACAACTCCCTTGGTATGGCTCGCAATGCTTCCCATAGTTTCCTGCACCTTGCCGCAATAGTTGGTGATATATGTGTCGAGCTGGGACGTCTGCTGATGCGTACGTTCCGTAGGAGATTTGTTTGCGGCGTTGTGTATGAGCACAAGCCCGTCAAGCGAATCGCTTGCGATGCGGGACATGGAAAAAGTCGATTGCTTGATGCTGTCGAGTAAGGCATCGAGCGATTGCTGGGCGTTCTTGCTAATCAGGTGCATCTTTTCTGCAGAGCTTGAGGACGCTTCACGTCCCACGGTAAAAAAGCCAGCCACGGCAAATGACAAAAAGCTTGCCAAGATTGCAGAGATGGTAATGACGGTGATCCGTATGCGCAATGAATGCCGGAGTCTATGCGCGCGTAAACCTAAGAGCTTTTTCATGATTTCCGAATCGACATGTATTTATATGAAGTCTCAAACCAGCCATTCCAAGAGGTGGTGAAGTTCTCTACTCGATTGGATACGAGGAAATGGCGGTCGCGAGAGAAGAGGGGAATCCATGCGGCATCATCTTGCACTATGCGATGCTCGAGCTCGTGATACTCCTGAAGGCGTTTTTGTGCATCGGTTATGGCGCGAGCATTGCGTACGCGTTGCATGATATTTGTATCGGTGTAGCAGAGGCTGCGAAAGCGGGTGTTTTCAGGAGTGCCGAAGAAGGTGAAAATGAAGTTGTCGGGATCGTCGTAATCTGCAGCCCATGATGCGGTATAGCAGACTAGGTTTCCGCTTGTTCGCTGGTTCATGAAATCCTTCTCGCTCAGAATGCGGATGGACACCCTTGCGCCGATTTCTTCCCACATGGACTTTGCAATTTCTATGAGTTGTCGTTGCCATTGCGATGAAGTTGCTCTCATGCTGACGGCAAGATCAAAACCATCGGAGAGGCCGGCCTCTTTGAGCAGCTCTTTTGCGCGTTTGGGGTCATAGGAGATGGGTGCAATCTCTGGATTGTAGCCGTAAAGACCATACGGGAAAATGCCGTTTTCCAGCCTGCCCGCACCGTTGTACACGGCATCGAGGAGTGCTTGTCGGTCGAGCGCGAGCTGCAGTGCCTTGCGCACTCGAACGTCGTCAAGTGGTTTGACGGATTCGTTGAGGGCAATGTAGTCTATGCCGACATGCTTTGCCGTCACAACCCTGACCAGATCGGAAGTGCCGTGTAAGTAGTAGTCGCTTAGATCGCCAAGGTCGTCTAGATTTATGATGTCGAGCTCGCCATTCTTAATCATCTCGTCGAGCAACTCAGGGTCATACACGAATCGAAGATCTAGTCCGTTTGTCATGGAAGGCTCGTTCCAATAGGTCTTATTTGGTTTGAGCAGGATACGGTCATGGTTGCGCCACTCATCAAAGACGAAGGGGCCGGTGCCGATGGTCGCCTCTGGGTCTATGCCAAAACAGTCATCGAACTGCTCGGTGGTCTGCTGATCGAGGATTGAGGCTCCCGGCATGCAGAGGCACGCGAGGAATGCGGAAAACGGTTGCGCCAAGGTAATCCTGAACGTGGTGTCATCAAGTATCTGGAAGCCCTTCAGATCATCAACCTTGCCAGATATCAAATCCTCCGCTCCCAAAATGTTTTGCACGATGTCCTGATTGCAGGAATTGGGGTGCGTGAGTAGTCGCACAAACGTGTAGCGCACATCAGACGATGTGAGGGGAGATCTATTGCTGAAGTGGACGCCCTCGCGAAGGTGGAAGGTGTACGTGGTGCCGTCGTCTGTTACCTCCCATGACTTGGCAAGAGAGGGGTTTACGGTGATGGTTCCCTCTGGCGTAGTCTCCATTTCTACGAGACGGTCAAACACGTTGAGAGCGATGGTATAGTGAATAGTCGTTTGTTGAAAATCGGTCGTATCTGGTTCGTCGATGATGGAGATGATATAGGGGAGATTGTCGGCAGATGAATCAACGCTTTTGCTGGTCTGGTTGCCTTTGGACCCACATGCCGAGAGACAAAACAAGCACGCAAATGCCGCTAGGCACAGAAACCGACTCCATGTGGTTCTAGACTTCATGCTCGCTCCATGCTTCAGATCATAAACAGAATAATTATAGATAATTATTGCATACTTGAATAACGCTCGCAGAGTGAATTCTGCGGATGGGTTTGTGACGTCGTATGGATGTACGTCCTCAAGGACCGCTGGTATGTGGTATGTTGATTGGGTTGTTTTGGCCATGGCATACGAGGAAGGAGCAGGGTATGGCAGCTATCGATGAGGTATGCGAGTTCTTGAAGAAGGTCGGTACGTACTATCTTGCGACGACTGATGGAGATCAGCCGCGTGTAAGGCCGTTTGGTACGGCGCACATCTTTGAGGGGAAGCTCTATATCCAGACTGGAAAGAGGAAGGACGTGGCAAAGCAGATCGAGGCAAACCCGAAATTTGAGATCTGTGGCTTCAAAGGCAAGTGGATACGCGTGAGCGGTGAGCTCGTGGAGGATCCACGTCTCGAAGCTCAAGAATCCATGCTTGATGCCTATCCGTCGCTGAAGAAAATGTATGCGGTGGGTGATGGAAACACCGCCGTGTACTACATAAAGAACGGCGTGGCAACGTTCAGCTCATTTACCGAACCACCACGTACGGTGGAGTTTTAAAAACACGCGTCGCGGTTCTTGATATAAGGACGAAGAGATGGCGGGCCCTTTCATGAACGGTGCATGAAAGGGCTCGCCCTTCTCCGCGCCCGTGGTAGAGCTTCTCACTCCGATAAAGGCTTGGGAAGCGTTGGCGCAAACCCGTCATCGCGCGTAAAGATGCGCATGAATTCCTCGCCCGTTATCGTTTCCTTGCGTTGCAGATAGCGGCTTATCTCGTGAAGTTTGAAGCGATGGGCTCGCAGGGTGTCGAGAGCCGTCTTGTGGCCTTCCTCTACAATGCGCTGCACCTCGTTGTCGATATCCTCGGCGGTTCCCTCAGAGCAAGTGAGCTCTGAGCCTCCACCGAGGTAGCGGTTGCGTTGCTGACCGAGCGCGACCATACCAAAGCGATCGGTCATGCCGTACTGCGTTACCATGGCGCGCGCGATTTGCGTAGCCTTCTCGATGTCGTTTGAGGCGCCGTTGGTCACCTCGCCAAATATCAGCTCTTCGGCCGCGCGGCCACCACAAAGCACGGCTATCTTGTTGCGCATCTCGCTTGCGGTGGTGAGGAAATGCTCGTCTTCGTCGACCTGCATGGTGAAGCCCAGAGCACCGGAGGTGCGGGGGACAATCGTGATTTTCTGTACGGGGGCCGAGTTGGTCTGCTTGGCCGCAACCAGCGCATGCCCGATCTCATGGTAGGCGACGATTTTCTTCTCGTGGTCCGTGAGAATGGCGTTTTTCTTCTGGTAGCCGGCGCGCGGAGCGCCGCCTCGTTGATCATGTTTGCGAGGTCGGCGCCGGATGCACCGGGTGTGGCCTTCGCTACGATGGAGAGGTCCACGCCGGGCTCCATCTTAACGTCGTTGGCGTGAATCTTGAGAATTGCCTCGCGGCCGGCAAGGTCAGGAAGCTCCACGGGAATGCGTCGATCGAAGCGGCCGGGACGGGTGAGGGCGATATCGAGAGAATCGGGCATGTTTGTGGCTCCGAGCACGACGATGCCTTTGTTGTTGTCGAAGCCGTCCATCTCAGTGAGGAGCTGGTTGAGCGTCTGCTCGCGCTCGTCGTTTGACGTAAAGCTCGCATCGCGTCTCTTGCCCACCGTATCTATCTCGTCGATAAAGACGATGCAGGGCGCCTTTTCGTTTGCCTGCTTGAAGAGGTCGCGTACCTTCGCGGCACCACGACCTACAAACATCTCCACGAACTCCGAACCCGAGATTTGGAAGAAGGGCACCTTTGCCTCACCGGCAACTGCTTTTGCGAGTAGTGTCTTGCCCGTACCGGGAGGACCTACAAGCAGGGCTCCGCGCGGACAACGCGCGCCAATGTCTGCGTATTTTTGTGGGTTTTCGAGGAAGCTGGCGATCTCTTGCAGGGATTCCTTTGCTTCGTCTTGGCCGGCCACGTCGGCAAAGGTAATGCCGGTTTCCTTCTCGCCTACGATCTTTGCATTTGACTTGCCGAGACCGCCCATGCCGAAGCCGCCAAAGCCGCTGCCGAAGTCCATCGAAGGGTCGTCACCATCCATGGCCTTCTTCATACGGCGATTGAGTCGCCAGCCAAAGAAGACGATGATGCCGATAGGCAGGCCATAGCTCAGAATCAGATAGAGCCACAGGTCGTTGCTTGTGTCGGGAATCTCTGCGCTAAACTTAACCTCATGCTTTTGAAGCAATTCCACGAGATTGTCGTCGTTGGGGAATTGCGAAGTCTCGTAGGTTTTGGTGTCTTGGTTTGACTGATCGCCGTCAGTGAAGCGAATCTTACCCGTTCCGGTGTTAAGCTGAACCTCCTTCGTTGGAAGGTCATGAACGATTGCTGGATAGCCAGCAGTATGGCCATTGCGATGATTACGTAGAGAAACATCGACTGGCGTCGTTTCTTGTTGTTCATCTCCATGAAGTTGACTCCTTTTACAGAGATAGACTGCTTGTGATATATGCTACCCGCTCTGAGTAAGATTTTATCGGTCGCTTCAATAAATGTGCGTGCTGTGGACTTAGATGGCTTCATGGCCTGCATATGGACCATTTTGACAATTCCGATCATATATGGTACAGTTGTTCGCATGGATACCTTATTTTCATCTATGGAACGACAACTGCGCGCACAAAACGCGCCGCTAGCCGCTCGTATGCGGCCGCAGACGCTTGATGGATACGTAGGACAGGAGCAAGCGGTGGGACCTGGCTCATGGCTACGTAATGCCATAGAGCATGACACGTTGTCATCTGTCCTGCTCTATGGACCGGCTGGCACGGGCAAGACGACGCTGGCACGTATCATCGCCCATTCCACTCATGCTGAGTTCGTAGAGGTCAGTGCCATTACCGGCACCGTGAAGGACTTGCGTCGAGAGATTGAGGCGGCGGACTCTCGTCTTCTGACCTCAGGTCGGCGCACCATCCTCTTTGTGGATGAGATTCACAGGTTCAATCGGTCTCAGCAGGACGCGCTCTTGCATGCCGTGGAGAATCGCACGGTGGTTCTGGTGGGCGCTACGACCGAGAATCCCTACTTTGAGGTGAACTCCGCGCTTATCTCTCGTTCTCGCGTGGTTGAGCTGACCCTGCTTGACGATGAGTCCATCCGTACGCTCGTCTTGCGCGCGTTGCATGACCCGCTGGGACTGGACGGACATTTTAGGATTGAGGACGAAGCCCTTCAGGAAATCGTAACGCTTTCTGGGGGCGATGGGCGCTCGGCACTGACCTCACTTGAGCTGGCGAGTCAGATGGCCTTGCCAGCAGGGAAGACGTTGGCTGCTGACGCAAGTGAGATACCCCTCACCATCACTCTCCAGCACGTGCGCGAGGCCAATCCCCGTCGTGGGTTGGCATATGACAAAGCTGGAGATATGCACTACGACATCATATCCGCGTTCATCAAGTCTATGCGTGGCTCTGACCCCGACGGGGCAATATACTGGCTGGCTCGAATGATAGACGCGGGGGAGGACCCCAAGTTCATCGCTCGTCGCATCTTCATACTCGCATCAGAAGACATCGGCAATGCCGACCCCCAGGCATTGCTTGTGGCCGAGGCGGCATTTAAGGCGGTGGAAGTGATAGGGTATCCGGAGTGTCGGATAAACCTCGCTCAGGCCGTCATATATATGTGTCTTGCGCCAAAGAGTAATGCGGCAGAGGCGGCTATAGATGCCGCTCTGACTGAGGTGCGCGAAGGGCCGAGGCGCGAGGTGCCAAGCTACCTGCGCGACCGGCATCGGCCTGGTTCTGACGAATATGGCGCATATCTCTATCCGCATAACTATCCGAGTGGCTGGGTGGAGCAGCGCTATCTTCCAGAGGGTCTAGAGAGAGGGGCCTTTTACCACCCCGCTCCACGAGGGTGGGAAGCATGGCGTGTGGAGGCTACTGCGCGTGACAGGGCGCCCGTCGAATGATTTTTCAGCCGACTTGTGCTTGTTTGAGGCTATTGTATGGCATTCCCATGCGACGGATGGCTCTTCATGGTACACATAGGATGGCGTTTTGGATAAAATGAACCACGTATAGGTCTTACACGGAAAGGCATGATAAGAGATGGATGTCCTTCATATTGTACTTGTAGTGCTGGTCGTTGCGGGCATATGGGCGCTTGTTGAGCTTGCGCTCGTTTTCCGAAAGACGCGTTCCACTGTGGGCAAGCTTTCAAATCAGGTGAGTGATATTGCACGTAACGCAAACGATACCATAGAGCAGCTGCAGCCGATGCTCGACAAGGTCGATGGGATGATGACCGATCTCGAGCCAGCGGTCGAGCAGGTTCAGCCCCTACTCGAGAAGACGGGTGTGGCCATAGATATGGTGACCGTTGACCTTGCGTCGGTCAACGACATACTGGTGGAAGTCTCCTCGGTGACCGACACGGCATCGAATGTCACGAGCGCCGTGTCGAAGGCGGCAAACAGTGCCGTGAGTGGCGTCGCGGGCGTGGTGGAAAAATTCACGGGCGGTGGCAAGCCTTCGCGGAGGCATAAGCTTACTGAAAAGTCGAGTGTGGCAGGCAGAATCGCCAAGCGGATAGAACCTCGTCTTGAATCTGCCGAAGAGAGTGCCTCCAGTGCTCCCGACATGGAGGCAGTAGCGCCAAAGACGTATTTTACCTACGACAACGATGCTAAGGACGAGTAGAGATCATGGATGAGTCGATTATACGATTGAGCGTTCCTGCCCTCCCGTCCTACGCGCGTTGCGTGCGTATGATGGCGGCAAATCTAGCCGTTTTGTGCTCTATGAGCGTCGATGAGGTGGAAGACGCTCGCATGGCGGCGGAAGAAGCATTTGTGTGTGCGTGCGCTACGGGTCCTTCGACGTGCGATATGACCTTCTGGATATCCGATCAATCCCTGCGCATGGCTTTTTCACTAGGCGGCACCATGCCAGCCGAGGATGATGCGCTTGCTGAGCAAGTGAGCCTTGCGGAGCTTCTGCTTTCTGCGGTGAGCGACTCGTACGAGATTGCAGAGGATGAGTCCATGATCTACGTTACCAAACTGGCGGGTGGCGCCGATGCCGAGTAGCGATGCCTCCGCCAAGACGTCGCGCATACGCACTCCTCGTGGAAAGAACGCCTGGGACAAAAGAATCACGCGCGAGCTCTTCCGGAAATACAAGGAAGAGGGCGACGAGGATGCACGCGACCAACTGGTGATGAACCACCTCAATCTGGTACGCTATCTTGCCTCGAAGTTTATGAACAGGGGCGAGCAGCTCGACGACCTCGTACAGGTGGGAACGATAGGTCTTATCAAGGCGATAGACCGTTTCGATCCCAGTCGTGGACTGGAGTTCACGACCTATGCTACGCCCACGATCATGGGGGAGATCAAACGTCACTTTCGTGATAAGGGTTGGTCGGTACGTGTGCCGCGCAGGCTTCAGGAGCTTTCAACGAAAGTGTCGCAGATTACCGATGAACTGACGACCGAACTCCATCGCTCGCCTTCTGTGGCAGAGATTGCAGAGCGGGCTGGTGCGAGCGTAGAAGAAGTGCTTGAGGCGATGGAGTCGTCAAGCGCCTACAGCTCCGTTCCCCTAGAGGGCGGTGGAGAAGACGATGACGCGCTATCGGTTATCGATCAGTATGCCACCGAGGATTCCGAGCTGAGCGCCACTGATGATCGCATGCTCCTTGAGGGCATTATCGACGATTTCTCATCGCGTGAGAAAGAGATCATTCGCCTGCGGTTTGAGGATGGGTATACGCAGGCAGAGATCGCCGAGAAGCTCGGCATCTCGCAGGTCCAGGTCTCGCGGTTGTTGCGTCGTACGCTTGCCCGCATGCACGACAAGATAGCCCTCAAGTAGCTGTATGTCTTTTTTAACGATGCATGTCCCGTCGGCAATTTCGTTGGTTGCTGGCGGGGCTTGTGCTTACGTGCAGTTTCTCCGCCCGTTGTTGTTGAGGGGTGTCGTTACTGCTACAATGCAAAAGTTCTTGACTGTCCAGACCGCGAGGTGATCAATGAGCGCAGAAATAACGTACAAGTCAACGGCAGAGATACGCGAGGATTTCCTCGAGTTCTTCCAGAGCAAGGGGTGCAAGCGTTATCCGTCCTCCTCGCTCATTCCCGAAGATCCGTCTTTGCTTCTGGCAAATGCTGGTATGAACCAGTTCAAGGAGTACTATCAGGGCCTCAAGACCATGCGTGAGGTAGGTGCATGCTCGTGTCAGAAGTGTCTCCGTACCAATGACATCGACAACATAGGTGATTCTCGCCACCTCTCGTTCTTTGAGATGCTTGGCAATTTTGCCTTTGGTGGCTTCAGTAAGGATCAGGCCATCGAAGCTGCGCTTGAGTTTTGCACGAAGCCAGAACATCTTGGCCTGCCCATGGACCGGCTCTATTTCACCGTCTTCACGGATGACGATGAGTCTATAGAGCTATGGCAGAAGTACGGCGTTGAGTCCAGCCATATTACACGACTTGGTGCAGAGGACAACTTCTGGGCCGCCGGTCCTACTGGTCCTTGTGGTCCCTGCTCTGAAATCTACTTTGATCAGGGTGAAGAATATGGCTGCGGAAGTCCAGACTGTGCTCCTGGTTGCGACTGCGACCGCTATCTTGAGTTCTGGAATCTCGTCTTCACGCAGTATGATCGCCAGGAAGATGGGTCCATGCCTGACCTTCCTCACAAAAACATAGATACCGGTATGGGTCTCGAGCGTATTGCGGCCATCATGCAGGGCCAGCATTCCAACTACGAGGGTGACATTTTGCGTAGCCTCTTGGGTGTGGGCGAGCGGCTGAGTGGCAAAACCTATGGTGGCACTCCCACGGGCGCCGATCGCAGTTTGCGCATCATCGCCGACCACTCTCGTGCGGTGACTTTCATGATCGGTGATGGCATCCTGCCCTCGAACGAAGGGCGCGGTTACATTCTGCGCCGCTTGCTTCGCCGTGCAGTCTATCATGGTCGCTTGTTGGGCATCGAAGGTGCGTTCCTCACGCAGTACTCTACTGAGGTGCGCGCCATCATGGGCGATGTATACCCTGCACTGGTGGAGAACGCCGCTCTGATTGACGGCATCATTGCCGCCGAAGAAGAACGCTTCAATGCCACGCTCGACAAAGGCGAGGCGTTGCTCGAGACAGAGCTTGACAAGCTTGCTGAGGGCGAGGACCTTTCCGGCGAAGTGGCCTTCACCCTCCATGATACGTATGGATTCCCCATAGACCTCACACGCGAGATTTGCGAGACACGCGGTGCCGCCATCGCTATGGCCGCGTTCGAGGCAGCCATGAAGGAGCAACGCGAGCGTGCGCGAGCAGCGGCGAATCGTGATGCGTGGGGCGCTTACAACAACGTTTGGACGACGCTTTCTGACGAGCTGACGGCGACGGAGTTCTGCGGCTACGATGCCGATGAGCTGCATGACGCAGTCGTTCTCGCTATTGTGAAAGCGGGCGAGAGCGTGGGTATGGCAGAGCAGGGCGATGAGGTCGAGTTGGTATTGAACAAAACCACCTTTTACGCTGAGATGGGCGGACAGGTGGGCGATACGGGAACAATCGTCTCTGACAACGTCTGCGTGACCGTGAGTGACACAAAGCATCGCGAAGGCGATCTCTACGCACACATAGGAATTGTGGAGGAGGGCGCAGTGCATGTGGGTGATATCGTATCCACTTGCATTGACCATGGGCGTCGCGAGCTTATCCGTCGCAACCACACGGCGACGCACCTTTTGGATGCAGCACTTAAGCGTGTGCTGGGAGATCACGTGAGCCAAGCAGGCTCTCTTGTGGCGCCAGAGCGTCTCCGCTTTGACTTTACGCACTTCGAGGCGCTTTCTCCTGACGAGATTGCTCGCATCGAAGGCTTGGTGAACGCTGAAGTGTTTGCCGCCGAACCTATCGTCACCAAGGTTATGGGCATAGAGGAGGCGAAGGCATCTGGCGCCGTGGCACTCTTTGGTGAAAAGTATGGCGATGTGGTGCGTGTGGTCTCTACGAGCAGTTCCGAAGGCGAGGTCTTCTCGCGCGAGCTCTGCGGTGGTACCCATGCACGCAATACCGCCGAAATCGGAATGTTCAAAATCGTATCCGAAGGTTCCGTGGGTTCAAATGCTCGACGTATCGAGGCCGTGACTTCTGCAGGCGCCATCAACTACGTAGATGAGCGCCTGGCGCTGCTCGATACGATTGCCTCCGGGCTCAAATGCCGTCCTCATGATATTGCACAGCGCGTCGATCAGCTGCAGACCGACTTGCGTGAGCTGGACAAAAAGCTCAAAGCTGCCCTTACCGGCGGATCGTCGAATCAGATTCAGGAGGCGATTGCGCAGGCTCTGGATATGGATGGCTACAAGCTTTGCATAGCGCGTCTTGACGGCGTTTCGGGCAAGGAACTTCGTGGCGCGTGGGATACGGTGCGCGATAAGCTCGGTGTCGCTTGTGCGTGCGTGCTTGCCTCGGTAGGTGAGGATGGTAAGGTTGCGCTTTTGGCTGGCGGTACAGATCCGGCGGTTGCCGCCGGTTTCGCTGCTGGCAACGTCATCAAGGAGATTGCGCCGATCGTCGGCGGCCGTGGCGGCGGAAGGCCTACGATGGCTCAAGCCGGTGGCCGTGACGCCTCGGCTGTAGACGCCGCCCTTGAGGCTGCAAAGAGAAACCTTGGCGCTTAGCGTTTCGAGCGCATCTATCAGCGAATGATTCCATGCGGGGGTCCTGTCTTAAGCGACAAGACCCTCGCATGCGTAGGCCGGAAGTGATGGATTCGGTGTGTTTGTGTGCGTTTCCATATGCGCTGGCATGGAATAGCTACCGTTAAGTGGACAAGTACAGTGTCTTATTTAAGTAAGGTATACTAATCATATCGCACGATATCTGCGGAAGGGGCGTACGTGAAAGCACTGGCTCTGGACATAGGAGAGAAGCGCATAGGCGTAGCCGTTGGTGACACCAACGATGCCATCGCTTTGCCTGTGTGCGTCCTGCCTACGACAGAGGTGCTTTCAAACGCGCGTACATGGCGACATGTTCTTGAAGACCATGAGCCTGACGTTCTCGTATGCGGATTGCCAAAGACTATGGCAGGAGAAGAGGGGCCTCAGGCACGGCGAGTTCGCGAAGCCGGCGAGCGCATCTCGCTATCTTGCGGTATTACTTTGGATTTTGTTGACGAGCGACTATCTTCTGCAGAAGCAAAGCGTATTCTACGGTTGGATGGTCTGAGTGAGAAACGTATGCGAGGCAAAGTCGATATGATAGCTGCTTCGCTATTCCTTCAGACGTGGCTCGACGCCCGCAAAAGATGAGAGGTCTGCCATGTCCAAATCACAAAACCCAGGCACACGTCAAGATGGTTCAAATCGACGTCACGGTACAAACGAACGTAGTGGCGCACGAAGGACCGTATTGGATGCCTCGAGAGTTCCGTCGCCCAATTCAAGCGGGGAAGACAGTGCGCGTCGTTCCGAACGTGGCCGTTCGGATAGTATGGGAAATACGCGCACGGTAAAGAGAGGGTCTACCGGGACCATAAAACGAGATGGAACCGGAAACGTCCGGACGACGCAAACGCCTCGTGCCGACGTAGGAAAAAAACCTCATAGACCGTCTGCTGACCCAGCCAAGAGCAAGGGCAGGAATCAGGCGCGACGAGGCAAGCATGTAGCCAAGCACGCAGCTCCACCGAAGAAAAAAGGATTTCCGCTGGCAGGTTGCCTCATTATTCTCGTGCTCTTAGCCGGTCTCGGCGTGGGCGGTTATTTTGCGGTTACCCGCATCTTCTTCCCATACGAGGGAGCTCTGGTAGAGGATGGTCTGAATGTGACCGTTGTGATACCCGAGGGATCCTCTGGTTCCGATATCATAAAGATTTTGCTCGACTCTGGCGTCATTCACAGTACGAGGGACTTTCGCAAGGCGGTAAACGAGCAAAACGCCGATATGAGCTTGCGGTCAGGCACCTATACGTTTGTGACGGGCTCTGATCCAAATGAAATAGTGGCGCAACTTGTCTCCGGTCCAAACTCTACTGAGAACCAGTTGAAGGTACCCGAAGGGCTTACTCTTACAAAGACGGCAGCGCTTGTGGAGGATTCGCTTGGCATCAATCACGAAGAGTTCGTCCAGCAAGCACAAGCAGCAAACTACGCAAACAAATACGCATTTCTCACGGCGGCGGGTAAGGGCACCTTGGAAGGGTATTTATATCCGAAGACGTATGATTTTGCTGGAAAAGAGGTAACGGCTGATTCGGTCATACGCATGATGCTTGATCAGTTTGGATCCGAGGTCAACTCGCTCGACATGTCTGGTGCAGAAAAGGTACTGGCAGAGAAATACAACCTCAACGTCACCGACTACGATATTCTCAAGATTGCGTCCATCATAGAAAAAGAAGCCCTCAACGAAGACGACCGCACCAAAATATCGTCGGTGTTTTACAATCGCCTC
>CACXZL010000047.1 GCA_902772085.1 uncultured Coriobacteriaceae bacterium
GCATGGTGCGCATCTAGACGAAAAAGACGGCACGCTTTGCGTAAGGGGAGCTCTTCGTCCCGGTCGCTTTACGCTGCCCGGTGACGTGTCATCCCAATACATAAGCGGCTTGTTGCTCGCAGCGCCTCTTCTCAACGACACCACAGAGATCTGGGTACGCAAGCCCGTGCAGTCGCGTCCCTACGTCGAGCTTACCATCCACGCCCTCAAGCAGTTTGGGCAGACGGTCACTTGCTCCAACGTCAACGGCTGCGACAACGATGAGTTCGAGCGCTTCGCCGTAGAACCCACCCCGTTGAGAGGACCTTCTGTCCTCACCGTAGAGGGGGACTGGTCGAACGCCGCGTTTTGGCTGGCCGCTGGCGCCTTGGAACCAGAGGGAATCACCGTCTCCGAACTTGATTTGCTGAGTCCACAGGGTGACAGGTCCGTCATGGCCGCCCTCTCGGCATTTGGCGTGCGTATAGCTCGCCGAGGCAATGCGGTACGGGCGACCTTCGACACACCACGCAGCGCAAGCCTTGACATCAGCGCCATTCCCGATCTCGCCCCTCCCCTTGCCGCCGTCGCGAGCGTCACGCCTGGCACGACGACGCTTCGCAACGCCGGGCGTCTTCGCCTCAAGGAGTCAGACCGCCTCGAGACGATGAGCGCGACAATACAAGCCATGGGCGGCATGGCCACCATAGATAGCGACGACCTCGTCATTGAAGGCGTAGACCAGCTCAAAGGCGGTATCGTCGACGCCGCAAACGACCATCGCATCGCCATGATGGCTGCCGTGATGGCAACCCACGCCTGCGGCCCCACCACCGTGATGGGAGCAGAATGCGTACAAAAGTCCTATCCTGGCTTCTGGGACGACTATGCCCTTCTTGGCGGGCGCATAGACACAGAGGAGCCGCAGCATTAGGCGACAATACGTCCGCGCGCCCAGTCGTCTATCGCTGTGCCGCAGCGCCACATGCCAGAAGGCGTCCTTCTCACCATCTCTGCACCATCGAATCGATCGGCTGCGGTCAAGAAGGCGCGTAAGGATCACCGCTTACGCGCCTACATCGCTACATCATATCGTGCGCGTCCACATCCACGGCTATGTTGAGTCCAGAAGGCACCGTCATCGTCCGTATGCAAAGCGACACGAACTCGCCGACGGGGCAATCCAAAGGCGACTTTATGACTATATGCCTTCGAATGCGATCCTTCACACGGGACTTTATGCAATCCGAGGGACCGAGCAGCTCCCAGCCCTCATCGGCTCCCATAGACTCTCTCAGGCGACATGCCAGCTCATCGCCCACCGCACGCACGTCTCGTGCGTTCTTTCCCCATATGAGTACGTTTGTGATACGCCCATAGGGCGGATAGCCCGCAATCTTGCGCTCTTCCAACTCGGATGCAAGAAAGACGTCACGACTGTGGCGTGCAGCCGCCTGAATGGCGGGATGCGTAGCCCAATACGACTGAATGATCACGCGCCCAGGACGCTCTCCCCTACCCGCCCTTCCAGCGACCTGCTCAAGCAGGCTGTAGGTACGCTCTGCCGCCCGGAAGTCCGGCAACTTGAGCATGGTGTCTGCGTTGACCACCCCAACGAGCGTTACCTGTGGGAAGTCAAGTCCCTTGGCAATCATCTGGGTGCCCACAAGCACGGCGCTCTCAGCAGCATCGAATTGCTCTAGCAGCTTCTGATGGGCTCCTTTGGTCCTTGTGGTGTCGGCGTCCATGCGTATGACCTCCACTGGCCCCGCATCGCTTTCCTGGTCGAGAAGCATGACGAGCTCGTCCTCGACCCGTTGCGTGCCGACACCGAAAGCAGCCATATAACGACTCCCGCAATTGGGACATTTCGTGGACGGATCAGGCCAGGCACGTATGGGCCAACTCCTGCCACAGGTATGGCACATGAGCGACTTCGTCCGTTCGTGATAGGTGAGCGAAGTCGAGCAATGCGTGCATTCGGGCACACAGCCGCACTCGCGACACATAAGGAAGCTCGCAAACCCCCTTCGATTGAGCAGCAAGACTGCCTTCTCGCGTCGACGCACCACCTCGAGCAGGGCCTCGCGCAGGGGCGTGGAGAATATAGACCTGCCCCCACTTCGAAACTGCGCCGCCATGTCCACCACGTGCACGTCCGGAAGCCGCGAGGAAGCCGGACGCTCAGGCATCTCCACTCGGTTCCACGACGTAGAGCGCCATGTACCTTCCGCACATCGGCCCAGGCTCTCAAGGGATGGAGTCGCAGAGCCCAGCACGAGCGCACAGCCCCTCAGTCTTGCAAGCTCTGCCGCGACTTCGCGCGCGTGATACCGAGGAGCTCCATCCTGCTTGTATGAGCCCTCATGCTCCTCGTCTATCACGATGAGGCCTGGATTGCGAAGCGGAGCAAAGAGCGCGGACCGCGCACCCACCACCACGCGTGCCATCCCTTGTCGCACGAGGTCCCATTGGTCATACCGTTCGCCACAAGAGAGGCGCGAGTGGAGAACGCTCACCGACTCGCCGAAGCGGGCGCGGAATCTTCCCACCGTCTGCGGCGTGAGAGAAATCTCGGGTACGAGCACGATGGCACCTTTGCCCTCCTCAAGCGTATCTTCGATGGCACTCAGATACACCTCGGTCTTGCCGGAACCAGTGACGCCATCGACCAGAACCACGTCGCCACATGCGTTTTTGCGTGCCTGCGCGATGGCTTCAAGTGCCTTCCTTTGACCTTCGGTATGGTGCAGAGGCCTCGCAGCCGATGCAGACGAGAGCGAAGTCTGACCTTCTCCACGTATCGCTCGTCTTTTGGTCACCTCCACCACACCATTTGACTCAAGCGTCTTCACCGTCCCAGACATGCCCGTAAGCAACGCGTTGAGCTCTACCATCCTCATCGGCCCCTGCCGCAAGGTCTCAAGCAGAAGCTTCTGTCTCGAAGCGTTTGCCCGCGGCGTATACGCCATGCCCGCTTCCGTAAGCGATACCCAGCGATCGTCCACCGGCTTTGCCTGCTGATTCACCAGCTCCCATGCGCCATCGTCCGCCGAGCGCTTTACACGCACGTTCTGCCCAGGTGCCAAAAAGAGACGTATTGCATCGGGAAAGTTGCAGGCATACTCCCTCGCAATCCACTCGGCCACCCTCACCTGCACATCGTCAAAAGCGGATGGGGCAAGCACCTGCTCCACCTCAAGCAGGGTCTTTCCCCTCAGTCTCTGGGGAAGGGCCTCGTCCACGCTGACCACATATCCCACTGAAGGACGATTGTGGAGTCGTACGAGTACCGTAGAGCCTACCGTCACCGTATCATCAAGAGATGCAGGAATGGCATACGTAAAGGTGCCCTCAAGAGCTCTGGTGGAAATGTCCGGCACAACCGAGGCATACCTCATCGGATATCCCCTCATCAAAGAATCGAATGAAACAAGGGGGATGCCCTCTCCATTCAAGACGAACAAAGAGACGCATCCCCAAGACCTCCGCATACATGCGGAGGACGGCTCGACTTATGCCCCTATGCGCGCGGCTTTCCGCAGTTCATGCAGAACTTGCCGGTGTTTTGCGTACCGCACTCGCAGGTCCATGCGCCATCGGCGGGACGAGGAGTACCACACTCCATGCAGAACTTGCCGGTGTTTTCGCTCCCGCACCTTGGGCATTTCCAGGCTCCTACCGGAGCGGGCTTGGGCTTTCCGCACTCCATGCAGAACTTGCCGGTGTTTTGTGCGCCGCACTCGCAGGTCCAGCTTCCAGCAGCCTTCTGCTGAGACCCAAATCCTCCGTTGCTGCTCACGTTATAGGCATTCTGATGCTGATAGGGCTGGCCAACGCCATCGTACATGCCCGGCTGACCCATTCCGCCCGCGCCTTGTGCCATGTTCATGCCCATGAAGCCAGTCATGGCTCCTGCAGAGTTGCTGGCTGCCGCCCGCATGGCATCGCCGGTGGCCATGCTCTGATTGGCCGCACGCATGTTTGGATCGCGCATGACGGCCGTCATCTGCAGCGTCTTCATGCGCTCCTCGTCCTCAGGATTGGCGGCGATGGAATTGATGCCGACCTTCACGACCTCGATGCCACGTCCCTCGGTCCACTCGACGGTAAGCTCGTCGCGCATGGCGGCTGCAAGCTCCTTGGTGTGGCCAGGAACCGCACTGTAGCGTATACCATCTGCGGAAATCTTTGCAAACGCGGGCTGGAGTGCCGTAAGGAACTCGCTCTTCAGCTGGCTTTCGATCTGCTTGCGGTCAAAGACGCTGTCTACGTTGCCCGCAACGTTTTTATAGAATCTCAACGGGTCTGTAATCTTGTATGAGTACTCGCCGTTGCAACGCACCGAGATGTCGACGTCAAGCCCGATGTTCATGTCGGTCACACGGAAGGGCACAGGCGTCGGGGTGCCGAATTTGTTGCCCATGATCTCTTTTGTGTTGAAGAAATAGACGCGCACGTCGTTTGCGATGTTTCCGCCAAAGACTATGGCCTTGCCGATGCTTGCGAAGGTCTGCTTTATACCGTCGCCGAGTTTCCCGCAGAAGATAGTAGGCTCACCCTCCGCCAGCTTGAACTCACCCGGCTCTGCGCACACCTCCACGATCTCGCCTTGCTGCACCACGATCATGCACTGGCCTTCGTTCACGGCAATGATTGAACCTTGGGTCAGGATGTTTTCATTGCCTTTGTTTGAGCCCTTCTTTGCGCGACGCTGGCCTTTGGCCATGAGTACGTCTGCGGGAAGGGAATCACAATAGACGTAGTCGAGATAGGAGTTCTTCAGTACCTCACTTGCACCGCCCACGGCGGCTTTGATAAGACCCATGATCATCCTCCGTTTCCCCGCTAGTCCGCGGGATAGTTCCTCCGTCACCTTGAGTTCAATAGTATAGCGTCAAAGCGAAGCGTTCGCATCTCGTTATAAGCGGATTACCAAACGACGCTTGCAAATGTGCTGCCGCTCACACCCTCCCGCCCCTGCGCATGCCAGCAAGCGGCTCCGCGCTCGCTTCGCTCGCTCACTTCGTGAGTCGCTGCTTGCTGGCATGCGCAGAGGCCAGGGGTGTGAACTGTAACCAGCAGACGCGACGACTCTTCAGACCTACCAAGATAGCACCCGTTCGCGCATGCCCTCAACGTCCAAAACGCCATAGGCAAACCCTTTACGCACGAGCTCCGCAGGCACGCATTCGTCATATTTCTCAAATACCGGTACCTCCGCGGGATAGAGCAGCTCCAACGGATCGAAATCCTGTGCGACCGATTCCTGCAAAGCGCTGAGGAAATCGTCACCCGTCGCCTTCATGCGGAACTGTATGAAATACGGCCGCGACACGTCCACGCCCTTGACCCCTAGGCGTGCAGGCAGCCGTAGCTTCACCACTCGCTCGAGCGCGAGAAACGCATAGCTGCCCAACCAAGGAAAGAGCGCCCACATGTCGCCGCCGAGGTTTACCAGCGGCTCTCTCGTAAGGCCCGCGTTCATCGCAACCGTGCGCGCATGAGCGAGTCGAGCGCGTGCGTTTTCCTGCAGGTAGGGATAGTCCCTGTGCTCGCACAAAACCTCCCTCATGCGCTCAAGCACATGGGTATGGATGTCGCCTGGGCATTCGCCGAAGTATGCAGGGACCTTGCCGCGCACCTGCGTGCAGTAAACCAACCGCCGCTTATGGTCTATCTCCTCCACGATCCACACATGCCCGGCTATGGCGAGTTTCTCGCCTACTGGAGGAGGCTGCACCACGGTACCGAGTTCTTGGGACTCAGAGCGCACCGTGTATTCCTCGCTCTCCACAAAAACGCCGTAGAAACGAAAATTGTTTGTGACGCGCTCACCAGCGAGGCCCACGATGAGGCCTCCTGTCTCGGTGCGTTCAATATGATCGATCTCGATAAGATGCCTCAGCAATATGCGGTAGTCGTCTTGCGTTATACGATGGAAGTACGCAAGGCTGAGCACCCTTCCCGCCAATGCCGCAGCGGTCATCTCGCCACACGACGCGAGCGTGGCCATGGTCTGGTGATACAGAAGACTGTATGGCAGCCGATCGAGCCGAGGCGGCTCCACCCAACGCTCCTCCACATAGAGCTGCACGAGCGAGATGCCTTGCAGAAGCTTCCACGGGATTGTCTCGCTCACCATCGCTCGCGGCTCTGGAGGATCTTCGCGCATGACAAACCACATCTCAGGAGGAGCCCCACGCCTGCCTGTGCGACCCATTCTCTGCAGAAACGCGCTGACGGTGAAAGGCGCGTCGATCTGGAACGCGCGCTCGAGCCGTCCGATATCTATGCCGAGCTCAAGCGTCGCGGTAGTGCAGGTGGTAAGCGCAAGCTCATCGTCACGCATGAGGTCCTCCGCCGTTTCGCGGAAGCTTGCCGAGAGGTTGCCATGGTGGATGAGAAACCGGTCAGGCTCGCCATTTGCCTCGCAGTACCCTCTCAGCGTCGTGGTGACCGCCTCGCAGTCCTCACGAGAATTGGAAAACACCAGGCATTTGCGTCCCCTCGTGTGCTCGTATATGTAGCCTATGCCGGGGTCGGCGGCAGCTGGCGCAGCCGTACCTGACCCTTCGCCACCCTGCTCCGGCGGTTCCACCGACGCCATCGCCCGCTCGCCAGAAGGCAATGACCTTTCGTCTATCTCCTCTACGATGGCGTCCACGTGTATCATCCCCGATCCATCGCGTACGGGATCGGATGCTTGCGCTGCCTGAAGCCCATACGTATAGAAGTGCTCCATGGAGATGCGCCACGACTGCCCCGCGGATTCGACCCGAGGAACTACGGTAGACCTGCCCGTACCCTGCGCGAGAAGCTCTCCGCACGACTCCGGATCGCCGATGGTGGCCGACAGGCCTATGCGTCTCGGATTACATCCTGCCATCCGCGAGAGTCGCTCCATGAGGCAGAGCGTCTGTCCTCCCCTGTCTCCCCTGAGCAATGAGTGCACCTCGTCGATCACGATGAAGCGCAGGTCGCAAAAGAGCTTGGGGATCGCAGAATGCCTGTGCAAGAGCATGGCCTCAAGCGACTCCGGCGTGATCTGGAGAATGCCGCGTGGCTTCTTCATGAGACGCGCCTTGTGCGATGCGCTCACATCGCCGTGCCAATGCCACACCGGTATATCCGCCTCGCGACAGAGGTCGGTAAGGCGATAGAACTGGTCGTTTATAAGGGCCTTGAGCGGTCCGATGTATATGGCGCCCACCGAAGCGGGCGGGTCTTCATCAAAGAGCGTGAGAATGGGAAAGAAGGCCGCCTCCGTCTTTCCCGAGGCTGTGGAAGAGGTGAGCAATACGTTCTCGTCGGTATTGAAGATCGCATCCCCTGCCGCGACCTGAATGCCTCGCAGGGATTCCCAGTCATGAGCGTAGATGAAGTCCTGTACGAAGGGAGCGTAGCGTTCGAAAACCCCAGGCATAGCGTCTTCTTACCTAGATCGTAAACTCAGCATAGCCGGGGGCCACGTCAGCGTCATCGCCGTCGTTTGTCTCAGGCAGAGCGTGGACGAAATCGCCAGAGCCCAAAAGACCAGCCACGGTAACGGAGGGGTCCTGCCACATGATGTCGAGCATCTCGATGAAGTCGCGTATCACCTCTCGCGGCGTGATATGGGTCTCAGCTCCCACGCGCCCCAACTCAAGCTGCAGGAACTCGATGAGGTCGTCTTCCGTAAGTGAGCGCTCGTAGCCAAAAAGACCGGCATGGATGTCTGCGAGCTTCTCCACCAATACGAGCAGCTCCTCGTGCGTGAGCGGTTGCAGCCGGATGACCGGAGCAAGCAGATCCACCATGCCCTCACGCCCAAAACGCCCCTGCGTGAGACGTGAACGCAACGCCTCGTACGAATAGATGCCACGGCGGCGGTCTTCCACGCACTGGGGGGTACCGCTCATGATGACGCCCAGATACTCGGCACGACCTTGGAGCGCGTCGTTGTACATCGTGAGAATCTTCTCGTAGTTGTACTGGCGTGAAATGGCGTTTGGTATCTTATAAAGGTTTACTAGCTCGTCTACAAGTATCACCAGGCCCGCGTAGCCAGCCCCCACAAGAAAGCGCGCAAGCAGCTTGATATAGTCGTACCAGTCCTCGTCGGTGATGATGCAGTTTACTCCGAGCTCGGACTTCGCCTCGGTCTTCGTCCGGTATTCCCCGCGAAACCACTTGGCGACATATGCCTTCGTCTCGTCGTCGCCCTCAACATGTGCGCGATAGTATGACGAGAGCAGGCGTGCGAAGTCAAAGCCATGCACGAGCTCCTGAAGATCGTTGATCACCGCATAGATGCGGCGCTCCACTTCGGCCTCGAAGCCCGGCTGGTCGGGAGTCATGCCCTCTCCGGCCACCGAAGACTGCACGCCCGCGATCCAACGATCCAGCACCAGCGTAAGGGCCCCTCCCTCTGGGCGCGTGCGCGTAGAGAGGTTGCGCACCAACTCACGATACGTTGCGAGTCCCTGCCCCTTCGTACCTTGGAGTCTGCGCTCCGGCGAAAGGTCCGCATCAGCGACCACGAAGTTCTTGCCCATGGCATGGTTGCGAATCGTTTGGAGCAAGAAGCTCTTGCCGCTGCCGTATCGTCCTACGACGAAGCGGAACGAGGCCCCGCCCTCCGCTACGATATCCAGATCGCGAAGGAGCGCAGAAATCTCCGCCTCGCGACCCACCGTGATGTACGGCAGTCCCACCCGTGGCACCACGCCTCCCTTGAGGGAGTTTACCAACACCGTAGCTATGCGTTTAGGTACGCGCGGTCGCTGAAGCATTTCTGCCATGAAAAGCCCTTCCTCCCCAATACGTTGCAATCAATCCATTGGAAACGGAGTATAGCACTTAGTACACTTGTTCGCAATAGGCACGAACGAGATAGACCAGAACAATTCCCGTACAGAACTGGGGCCTCAGGCAAGCGCCTCCCGCACATCCTGCTCGTAGTCTTCGACGATGCAGGGCACGTCCCCGTCGAACTCTATGACGGTGTCACCGAGCGTGTCGAGAAAAACCTCGTTGATCGCATCCACCGCAAGCGATATCTCCAGAGCGTTCCACCCTGTCAACGCATCGCCGATCAGCAACGTCTGCAGCAACGAGGTATGTCGTGCATCG
>CACXZL010000048.1 GCA_902772085.1 uncultured Coriobacteriaceae bacterium
CTGGTGCAGAGCATCAATGCCGAGTACTCCGAGAAGGAACGTCACGAGCGCATCGTGGCGTACTGCAACGATGCCGCAGACATAGCGTCGAGAGCAGAGGCAAAAGGAGTTAACCCCTCTTGACGTTTTCGGCGTCTGCGAGACGTTCGAGACTCAAGGCTGCCGCTCCCAAAAACATCCGCTCGCGGTAGTCGTCTATCGCCACGACCTCTGGTATGCAGTATTTCGGCAAGGCTCGCTCAAGTGCCTTGCGCACGTCCTCAAGGTCGTCCAGGGCATTTACCGACACGTACGCCACGTCGGGGGATATGGTGCCGACGCTTGCGAGCAATACGTTTCTGCATATCTCAGCCAGTCCCGCAGATGTCCAGACCTTTTCGGCATAATGTCCCTTGTATTTGAACCGTCGTTGATAGAACTTGGGCTCTCCCGCCATGCCATATCTGCCAAAGACCACACGACCGCCTATCACGGTTCCCTGCCCACCGTTCATATGACCAAGCTGATGTCGGTAGAGTGTGAGGCTCTCATGCTCATCCTGCAAAAGATAGCAGCCCATCGCTGCGGCGTTCGTGTTGTTGTCCACATACACGGGTATGCCATAGCGCTTCTCAAGCGTCTCGGCGATGTTGAAATCGCGGTCGCCCAAGCTCGGCAGATTCATGGAGCAGTAGTTCACGACACCGGGAACGAGTAGGGCCACCGCATCCAAGTCCTCGATACCCACTCCGTAAAGGAAAAGCGTCTTCACGAGATCGTCTAGGTCTTGTTGTGAGAGTAATGCCTTGCTCATCTGTCCGCGCACCACGCTCTCCATACCATGGAAGACTCGATAGTCCACAAGCGCGCATCTATCGATGTACATGATGTTTAGCACGAGCACCGTTTTCTGGAGGCGTGGCACATGTTTTGGCGCGACGATGCAGGATGGGCTTCCGAGCGTATCGACCTCCCCTATCGTCTCAAGCAACAATCTCATGGCCTTCTTGGCCCGTTTGTCGGTATAGACCGAACGCGTGAGAGGAACCGTAACGGCGTGCGGATAGTCCTCATGCACCTGCGTATGAAGATGGGAGGCGTCCGGCGCCAGCATAATGGCCAAGATGTCCTTGCCTCGTGGAATCTCTTCGATATGCGAAAGCGTAAACTCATAGGCAATGGAGGTCATACGTGCGACTTCACGCAATCCCTCGACGAAGCGCCTGTCGATTTCCGTTATCGTCGCATCGTTGGGCACACAGACCCAGACCATTTCGGCTCCTCGCCTGTTTTCCTCTTCCAGCGTACGCGCCATCTCGTGATAGAGCTCACGTGCATGCCATCTATCGTCAAGCACGAAATGCGTCAAAAACGCAGGCGTAGCCTCCGGAGATCGCTGTATACGCAACTCCACGACCTCACAACCGTCTTTGTAGGGCAAAAAGGAGATGAACGCCTTTGCTTTCTCCAAGGCTACCGTCGCATGATAGCGGCCATCCCATGCCGGTATCGCACCCGAAATAGTTTCCTGTGAAATCCAGCCGCGAAATGTCTCACTTAGCTCATTCATGGCCAACGTCCTCGACTCCCGTACACAAAACAACCCAATTCGATACTACTTATGTGTAAGAGTAACGCATCGGTTTGCCAAGTGCGACAAATTTGGGTACAGTCTTCTGTAGGAGGTTATCACATGGCAACGTATGTGTTCTCGGATGTGCATGGGCATCACCATACGCTCGAGCGTCTGCTCGAGCGCGTTTCGCCTTCCGACGAGGACCAGATTTGGGTTCTTGGCGACATGGTGGATCGAGGGCCGGATCCCGTATCTGTGATGCGCACGTGTCGCAACCTGACCAATGCCCATATTCTTATGGGCAACCACGAAGCCATGATGCTAGACGCCTTCAAGCACCCACGCAATCCTGGCATACGCTTCCAATGGGATATGAACGGCGGCGCCACGACCGCAAGCGGTTTGGCAAAGCTTTCCGATAGCGAGTGCCTTGATTACGTGGATTGGGTCGACAACCTTCCGCTCGGCGCCCATATCACGGTAGGCGACCAGCGATACATCCTCGTGCACGCCGGGCTCAGACCTTTGAACTTCTCCGCTCGCAGTCGCTGGACAAACACCACACTCGACGCACTTCTGAGGTATCAAAACCCCGAGGACGTGCTATGGATTCGAGACGAGTTCTGGGGGCAGCCCACCGGCTTCATCAACGAGCGCGGAGAAGGCCCTGTCGTGATCGCGGGGCACACTCCCGTGCCATACGTAGAGCCTCTCGCAGATCTCTTCGATCGTCCTGCGCGAGACGATGAAGGCGCGTGCCAGATCATGCACCTTGGCGCTTGCGATGCCACTGGCGGCGTTGCCGACCGCTGGGCTATCGACTGCGGCGCCGCAGGTGGGGCGGGCTGGGGCAGAATCGCCATGATACGTCTCGATGACGCCACCGAATTCTACGAGCCGGTGATCGAAGGAGACTAGCAGATTGCTTCGGCAGGGCTGACGATCCCATCCTTATCGATGTCTGTGCTTCCACACGACTCGACGATGCCACGGTGAAAGGAAGCCCACCTCTCTCATCCTCCCCTGCGGAAGAATGCCCAATTGCGATAGCTCAATCTCCCGCACGAGACTCTGTAAGGTGGCGTCGAAGCGGTTTTTCTTTAGCGCGCATTCCCATACCACGAGCACCGTCCATCCCTGTTCCATCAGGCTCTGGTAATTGCGGGTATCACGCGCACGGTTTCGCTCAAACTTGGCATGCCAAAACTCTACGTTGCTCTTTGGCTCCGACAAGTTGCAGTGCGGGCATCGATGCCAGAAGCACCCATTTACAAAGATGGCGATCTTGCGCCCGGGATAGCAGATATCTGGCCGTCCGGCGCACTTCTTCCAATGCAGGCGATAGCCGGGAAGGCCCGCCTCACGCAAAGCTTGCCGTACCTTGAGTTCGGGCTTGGTGTTTTTGCTTTTGTTTGCCTGCATCACACGGCGGGTGGCCGCGCTCACCTCTGGCATGGCAACCCCCCATGAAGCAACGCTAGAGTTGCAAGGCTTCGATGTCACTCACAATGTCCAACGCGGTGAAATGATAGATCTTGAAGAATTCCTCCGTGGGAACGCGATCAAGAAACTCTTTCTTTCCTCCATAGCAGAGCACACGCATGGGTGTGGGACCGAAATAACGTGCGACTTTTTCGCCGAATCCGCCACACAAGATGCCCGCCTCCAACGTGACCACCAGCGCATGGTCCTCCAAGAGCGAATCCAGCATAGATTCATCAAAGCTCGAGTAGTTAAGGGCCTCTATGACGGTGGCCTCTAGACCGTCGCGTTCCTTAAGCAATGCAGCGGCCTCCATCGAAAGCTCCACCGAGCTCCCCAGAGAGAGGAACGCTATGCGCGACCCAGACGTCCGCATGTGCCAGCCACTCGGGCGCTTGGGATCAAACGCATCGGCACTACCCGGCAGGACCCGTTCTGGCACGCGAATGACCACGGGGCGTTCTTGTTGGTCTATGGACCAATCGAGCATGGCAAGATACTCGTCACTCGTCGCCGGAGCAAGGCAAGTGATACCGGGGACGTTTGCAGTCATCACGATATCGAGCGTTCCGGCATGCGTGGCGTCAATGTCATAAAAGCCAGCGCCAAATACGAGTACCGTGGCAGGAGATCGATTCAGCCCCAGTTCTTGTACGAACTGGTCAAACGCGCGCTGCGCAAAGGTCGCCATGACAAAAAACACCGGTTTGGCGCCACCTCGAGCCAAACCCGCGCAAAACGCGACGGCATGCTGCTCGGTGATACCCGTGTCGAAGAACTGACTGCCACATTCCGCACGAAACTCAGGCGTGAGTCCCACACCAGACGGCGCACCGGCGTTTACCGCAATCACGCTCTTGTCGCGCCTCATCTTCTCTCGCAGAAAGTCGCGCGTGATCTCTTGATAGCTCTGCTCCTTCTTGGCCTGGGACGGCTCGGAGAACGTGCATGCCGGCGGAATATGATGGGCGCTCTCAGGAAACCTCTCGGCCCATGCAAAGCCCTTACCCTTGCGCGTGTGGATATGCACAACGACAGGATGACCTATACCACGCACTTCTTTGAAGGCACGCGTGAGCGCAAGAACGTCATTGCCCTCTTCCACGTAACGATAGTCGAGACCAAGAGTGCGGAAGAAATTGCTTTCGCACATACCGTGCGTCCGCCTCAACTCTGCGAGGTTGCGATAGATGCCCCCGGCGTTTGGCGCAATGGACATCTCGTTGTCGTTAAACACCACGATGAGATTCGATCCGACTTCTGCCGCATTGTCCAAGCCCTCAAAGGCCTCTCCACCGCTGAGGGCACCGTCACCAAGCACCACGATGACATTGTGCGAAAGACCGAGCAGATCGCGTGCCTTAGCCAACCCGCAACCAAGGCTCACGCCTTGAGACGTGTGGCCCGCCCGGAAAAGGTCGTATGGGCTCTCGTCTGGATTGGTGAAGCCCGTGTACTTGTTGTAGGAGCTAGGATCCAGAAAGGCTTCCTTGCGACCGGTAAGCATTTTGTGGGTATAGCATTGATGGGACACGTCAAAGACGAGTTTGTCTACAGGAAGATCAAACACGTGGTGCAGCGCAACCGTGGCCTCGACAAAACCGAGGTTTGAACCCATGTGACCACCGGTAACGGAAACCGAACTCACAAGCGCGGAACGAATCTCATCGCAGAGCGTAAGGAGCTCAGTCTCAGAAAGCCGACGTACGTCAGCGGGACTCTCGATGCGGTCGAGAACGCCACCCATATGCCCCCCTCCCCATTTGCAGTTGTTACCAGTATGGCTCAAATCGTCCATCGCGTAAACCGCACAAACATAAAAAGGAAAAGAATCCCCAGTTTGCTCAAGGCTCGGCGCTCAAGGCCTACTCTACGCGCTCCCCACAAAAATTGAGACCGCGCGTAAACGCAAGCGCCGCTTCCTCGTCGAAGTCGTCTTCAAACACGATGGCAAGCGCTGTGCTCAACTCGTCAAGCGCCCCGTTATACAGGTCCCAGAACGAGTCGCTTTGCACTTCATGAGTAAACGGATTCTTCCAAACGGAATGGAGGCGGTTGTCGAAGTCGCTCGTTAGCTCGGCGCGCACACGATGCGACATCGACCGCACCAACGAGTACCGCTGATGAAGTATGGGAGCCTCTATGCGAGCGAGCACGTTGGTTTTCGTCCCCTTAGGCGACCAGAACAAGTCTTGCACGACGCGGAAGCTCAACACCGCAAGCAAGTACACACGCTGCGTGGTCGGTTCATCCGCGGCAAACGGTCCGAGGGCGGACCTGCGGTAGACCTCCCCGACGATTCCGAGCATCTCGTCGCTGCCCCGCAGCACCTCTCGATAGGGACGATAGGTCTCCACCGTCTGGTTGCGCTTGACAAAAAGTACCATCTCGTCAAGGTCGCGCTCAATCTCGGCATGAACCGCTCCGCCATCGGAATAATCCAAACCCTTGACCCCCGCTTGGCATACGCCCCGCTCCCAGAAATACACCAAGGGATGTACGGCACGATCAAGCACATAATGACACGTGAACCCCGCAAGATATGCGCGCCCGACTCCGCGATCGTTTTCTGGAAGCGCATCCACTGCCCTGCGCAGCGCCAAGAAAAGCTTCGTAGGCGACATGTGGTGCATGTCGGACCCGAAGCGTCTGAAGTCGGCAAGTGGTGGCAGAAGAAGGAGATAGAAGAGCGGGTCGGGCCCCTGACTTCCCAAAAGGAATGCATTGCGCTCGTCGGGTGTGTAGAGATCCACGAATTCCAAAGCCGATCCGAAGGCGTCTTTCCCAAAAAAGTCATGCGTAAGTATTGCCGGCATGTGCGTGCTCCTTTCAACGGCAGCTCTCTTATCTATAGCATACCGCAGCTCACCGATAAGCGTTTGTATCCTTACGTAGCACTCACATACGATAATTCAGGGTCTGTTGCTTTTTTTGTTGTGGACACGTTTGCTTGTTCCAATGAGGGACTATTTCCCGTGAACGGGAGGAAAGGGGGGCTTCATGGCTCGCACCAAGTTTACGAAGGCCGAGAAGAGCTGGATTCTGTACGACGTAGGCAACTCCGCTCTCGTTCTTTTGGCTACCAGCGTGATTCCCATCTACTTCAACTCTCTGGCCTCGGCAGATCCTGCGGTGAAAGACGTTGCCGTGGGGGCATGGGGCACGGCCGAAACAGTCGCCTCCCTGGTCATCGCGCTGCTCATGCCCGTCTTGGGTTCGATTGCCGACATGCAGGGCATGCGCAAGAAGTTCATCGTGGGATGCGTGGGCACAGGCGCCATCGCCACCATCGCGATGGGCTTCCCTACGTACTGGCTCACCTTCCTCATCATCTACGTGATCTCTTCCATAGCGCTCAACACGTCATTTGTCTTCTACGATGCGCTGCTGGTAGATGCAACCACCGAAGAGCGCATGGACGAGGTGTCGAGTCAGGGATTCGCGTGGGGCTACGTCGGCTCATGCATCCCCTTTGTGGCATGCCTGCTCATCGTGCTCAACGCAGAGGGCATAGGCCTCACCATGCAGACCGCAATGCTCATCGCCTTTATCATCACCGCTGCTTGGTGGGTCGCCTTCACCATCCCGATGATAAAAAACGTTGAGCAGAGAAGCTTCAAGCCACGCCAGTCCCACGCGCTGCGCAGAGCCTTCGCCGGCATCGGCTCTACCCTTCGTTCCATCTGGGCAAACAAAAGCATGCGTTACTTCGTCCTCGCCTATTTCTTCTATATCGACGGCGTCCACACCGTCATAAAGATGTCAACGAGCTACGGCTCAAACCTTGGCATCGAGGGCACGCAGCTCGTACTGGCACTTTTGGTCACGCAATTCGTCGCCTGGCCCTCTTCCATTATCTATGGCCGCCTCGGCCACACCGTCGGCACAAAGAAGATGCTGCTCGTGGGCATCGTCGGTTACTTCGGCATCACGCTCTTCGCCGCGTTCTTCCTCCGTTCGGCTCTTGAGTTCTGGATTCTTGCCATATGCGTCGGGCTCTTCCAGGGCGGAATTCAAGCACTCAGCCGTTCCGAGTTTGGCAAGCTTTGCCCGAAGGACCATGTGAACGAGTATTTTGGCTTCTTCGACATCTTCGGAAAGTATGCGGCGATTCTAGGAACGGGACTCGTATCCGTCTTTACCTTCCTCACACGCAATCCCTCGCTGGGCGTGCTCTCCGTCTCGCTCTTGTTTGTCATCGGCTTCTTCATCATGCTCAAGGTGCCCGACCGCCATTAGCGTGGCTCGAGCATCCTCAAGGACGGCGGCCCCGAAGTGCACCGCGCTCAAACAGTCCTCGCTTCGCTGCGGAACTGCGTCGGTGCACTTCGGGGCCGCTGTCCTTGCGAGCGCGCGAACCTAAACTGCCTATCTGGAAAAGCACCTGACATGGTGAAAAAGGCTCGGTCCCAAAACCCCATGGGCAGATGGTAGGCTTCCGACTGAGGTGCGGGACAGAAGGTATACATCCCCCAGGAGGTGGCGACCACCTCGCTGGAACCTGCCGCAGCGGAGCGCGGGCACGGCGGGAGGCGGGCCGCGATGGCTGCCCCGCCCGTTTCGCGCGCCGGGGCGGCCTTGGGGCCCGCGGGCGGAGCCGCCTCCTGCAAGCGTGAACCCGGCTCCGTGGGACGAGGGTTCACGGTTGCATAAAGATTCGCACTGACGCCCACGCCAACTGGGTCTTTACCACTTTTGATGCCCCTATTCCGCAACCGTGAGCTCCCAGCACTCGCCCAGAGTTCACGGTTGCGGAACCGCGTGGCGGCGCAAGGCCTCTAGCTGGGCTTTTGCCGCGCGGGCTCGCGACGCAGCGCAAGCGTGAGCCCCCTCTTCCCCGCCCTAGGTCGCGCGCCTTCGCCTCGCCCGCAGGCCTCAGGGCCGAGCCGTTGTTCTTTTCCGTAAACCTCTGTTAGACCACCGCTGACACGAACGAAAGTTCGTACAGGTCGTCCAGGTCGACCTCATCGGCCCAGACCCTGCCTCCCCAGTACTCGTCGAAGAACGGCTGCGTCGCGTCCCACATGTCTCGTATCCGCAGGTCGGTGAGGCCGTTGGCGACCTGCGGGGAGAGCATGCCGAGCCTCGTGGCGTCCGAGCGCCTGGCCTGCTCCTCCCAGCAGAACCACGAGAGGTAGAGCGGCAGCCTCCTCGTGGACACGCCGTCGAGGCCGGCGAGGAAGTGGTCGAGCCTGGAGTGCAGGGCGTTGACCATCCCCAGCTCGTCCTCGCCCGCGGACTTGGAGTTGTACCGGTTGTGCGCGAGGACGCGCGAGTCCGCCAGAGGGACGACGTAGGAGCCCAGCTCGTCGGTCGAGACCACGGCGCCCGCGAGCGCGACGCCCTCGATACCCGCCCTGACCTGCGCGGTCCCGGGCCTGCCGCGGCCGACCAGGCGGCAGAAGCAGTCGCCCAGGTCGTTCACGCCGGTCAGCACGCACGCCTTCTCGCCCGAGATGCCCCTGAGCCTCACCCCGTGCCCGTTCTCGTGCGGGGCGCGCGGAATCTTCACGCGCGCGCGGCCCCTGTGGCCGGAGAGCGACTCGTTCGGGTACTTCTCGTCGATCTGCACGCTCGTCCCCCGGTCGCAGCGGAACGGCGCGAGCCTGGACTCCATCACCGAGCACACCCTCATGCGCATGTACCAGGACGTCTTCAGGCACACGCCGCACCTCTCGGCGAGCTTCCTCAGCGGCAGCCCCTCGACCATGCCCTCGACGTAGGAGGCCCAGGTCTCGGCGCCGAGCTTCGAGAGCGCGAGCACGCGGTCGGTCCTGGCGGTGAACGTCCTCCCGCACCCGCGGCAGAGCCACACCTGCGCGCCCTTGCGGCCGTGCCCCTTCCTCACGACGTGGTGGTGCCCGCACCTCGGGCACCTGTCCGGATCGCCGTCCCCTCTCCTCGAGGTCTCCTCGAACACGGCCGCCTTCAGCGCGGCGATCAGCGACTCCTTCTGCTCGCGCGGGAGCTCGAGCGCCCTTTGTAGTATACTCTCGTACATACCGTCCCCCTCTTCGGTCGGCTTTGTTTGGCGAC
>CACXZL010000049.1 GCA_902772085.1 uncultured Coriobacteriaceae bacterium
CGCGGCGGAGCGGGGCATTCCCGTCATCATCATGGAGCCGTTGCGCGGGGGCAAGCTGGTCGATTTGCTGCCGCAGTCGGCGCGCTCGGAAATCGAGGCGTCCCCGCGCGGCTGGAGCCCGGCGGAGCTCGCCCTCAGGTGGCTCTGGGACCAGCCGGGCGTCACCTGCGTGCTCAGTGGCATGAACTCGGTCGCGATGGTCGAGGAGAACTGTCGCGTGGCCAGCGAGGCGCACGTGGGAGAGCTTACGGACGACGACTTCGCCCTGATTGGGCGCGTGGTCGCGGCCATCAACGAGCGCGTCCGCGTGGGCTGCACGGGCTGCGGCTACTGCATGCCCTGCCCCAAGGGCGTGGACATCCCGGCGCTCTTCCGCTGCTACAACCACATGTACACCGAAGGGAAAAACAACGGCCGTCAGGAGTATTGGCAGACGGTGTCGCTGCGCAAGCAGAAGGCGTTTGCGCGGCAATGCGTGGGATGCGGAAAATGCGAGCGCCATTGTCCGCAGGGCATCGAGATACGCAAGCAGATTCGCATAGCCGACCGCGAGCTTCGGCCGCTGCCTTGGCGCGTCGCCGGAGACGTCGCACGCCTCTGGGCCGTGCGGTAGGGCTTGGCGCGGCCGAGTAACGATTGAAGGATACCTATGGGCCGTATGGTTTCATGTGCGGGCGCGAATGCGTTATAGTGTTCAGTGCTTCTGGTTTGATTGTATCGTCATATGTGTGAGAGGAGCGACACATGGACAAGGTATTGGGTATAGACATCGGTGGCACCAGCATAAAGGCGGGCGTGTTTTCCACCGAGGGCGAACTGCAGACCGCTACCAGGATTCCCACGCGCGAGCTCGTGAACGAGGTTTCGTTTGCCGTTGTGACGGAGGGGCTGGTCAACCTTCTGGCAAGGGTCGATGCCACGCCAGATGACGTGGTGGGCGTCGGCCTCGACATACCAGGCCCCGTGGACGACGATGGCAGGGTGGGCATGCTGCCAAACATCGACCTCAATCCCGAGGGCCTGCAAAGGGCGCTGAAGCGCGCTTTCCCGCGTGCGAAGCTCGCCTTTGTGAACGATGCGAATGCCGCGGCGCTCGGAGAGCTGTGGCATGGTACGGCAAAGGATGTCAGCAACTTCGTGCTCGTGGCCATCGGCACGGGTGTCGGCGGCGGCGTGGTCGTAGACGGCAAGGTCGTCTCGGGCGCCTTTGGCGCCGGCGGCGAGATCGGCCACATCACCGTGAACCGCAACGAAGAGCGCAGCTGCGGTTGCGGCCGTCATGGTTGCCTGGAGCAGTACGCTTCTGCGTCTGGCATCGTGCGCGTGTACAAAGAAGAGTGCAAGAAGCTCGGTGTCGCGCCGGTGTCGCTTGAAGGTCCTACGGACACGCTCTCCGTCTTCAACGCACTTGAGGCGGGCGACGAGGCGGCCAAGGCGGCCATCTCCTGCATGTGCGACTGCCTCGGCTATGCGTTGGCACAGATTTCAGTCATCCTCGATCCGCAGATGTATCTCATCGGCGGCGGCGTGAGCGGCGGCTTCAAGCTCTTCGCCGAGAAGCTGCGTGCGTCGTACCGCAAGTACTGCCTGGCCTCGTCCGCCATGGTGAGGATCCTTCCCGCGAGCTTGGGCAACGACGCGGCCATGTATGGCAGCGCATTCCAAGCCATGCAGAACTAACTGAAAGAATCGCTTGGACGCAGAGCGCACATGGCCGAGGGGACAAGCCCCAACGGTTACGAATCAGTGGCCGTTGGGGCTTGTCCCCTTCGGCCGTGCACTATAATGAATGCATTTGTTTGCGGATAGAGGAGGCGCTATGAGTGTTGCGATACGTTATCAGTCTCGTGGCGGGCACGTGAGGGAAATGGCGGAGATCATCGCCGAAGGCGTGGGTGTGGATCCCATCTCCATCGACGACCCGCGTGCCCCGATCACCAAGCCGGTGGACGTGCTCTTCATAGGTGGGGCGCTGTACAAGTTCAGGCTCGACCCCGGTCTTGAGGAGTTCATCGAGAGCATTCCCGAGGGCATGGTGCGCACGGCTATCGTGTTTGGCAGCTCCGCGCTTACGAGAAGGCCCGTGTACCTGATCCAAGAGCGCGTGAAGGCGCGTGGCATCGACATCCATCCGTCTGCGCTCTACATGCGTGGCAAGCCCAAGCCGTATCTGCATGAGATTGGTTCCCCGTGGGCGGCTCGCGAGGCGGCAAACATCGAGAAGAAGATCAAGGACGGCACCTATGGCCTGCCAGCCGAGGCTCCCATCGTGCAGATGATGAAGGCCAAGGAAGAGAAGAAGGCCAAGAAAGCGGCAGCCGCCGAGGCAAAGATCGCACAAGAGGCCGTAGCCGAGTTGGAAGCCGTAGAGGCTGAGCTGGATACGGAAGAGGCGACGTCAAAAGCTGGAGAGAGCAAGGAGTAGCGCGAAGACGAGACGGCCACACGTCCGTCTCGGTTTCCGAGAAAGAGGGGTACAGCGTGCGCTATGCAATCGTATCAAACAAACTCGTGCTGCCGAGCGGTATAGACGGCTTCGGGTATCTACTGATCGAGGACGGCAAGTTTGGGCAGGTGAGCGTGGATAAGCCCGAGGGAGTGCCTATCGTGGACCGCATGGGCTGCTGGGTGGCTCCCGGCTTCGTGGACACGCACATCCACGGCTTTGCCAATCACGACGTGATGGACTGCGACCCCCAGGGGCTGAACGTCGTATGCGAGCGACTTGCCGCCGAAGGTACCACCAGCTGGTTGGCGACGACGCTCACGGCGAGCGCCGATAAGACCGGTGCGGCGTGCGCGAGCGTGCGCGAGGCGTATGATGCCCAGAAGGCCGACCCCGACTTCGTGGGTGCCCGCATGCAGGGCATCTTCCTCGAGGGACCCTTCTTCACGGCGGAGCACAAGGGGGCGCAGGACCCGCGCTACCTCATAGATCCCAGCTTGGACCTTTTGGACTCTTGGCAGGAGCAGGCGGGCGGTCTCATCCGCAAGACGGCACTCGCTCCCGAGCGAGACGGGGCTCTAGACTACATCGCCGGTGCCGTGGCGCGTGGGGTGAGAGCGGCCATCGGGCATAGCTCTGCCTCCTATGGTGAGGCTGCTGCTGCGGTGCTTGCAGGCGCAAAGGTCATCGTGCACACCTTCAACGGCATGGCCGACATGTACCATCGCGACCCGGGCATCGTGGGCTGCGCCATGACAAGCCAGGGGGTGTACGCCGAGCTCATCGCCGACGGCAAGCATGTGGACCCGGTGGTGTGCGAGACGCTCGTGCGCTCAAAGGGCTGGGAGCACGTGGCGCTCATCACCGACTGTCTGAGCTGCGGCGGTTTGCAAGACGGGGACTATTTCATCGGCGAGCTCCCCATCGAGCTGCGTGACGGCGCGGCCTACCTCAAGGACGGAGGCAACTTTGCCGGTAGCACGCTCACGCTTGCACGCGCAGTGCGCAACGTGGTGGATTGGGGCATCGTGACCGCCGAGCAGGCAATCCGCATGGCGAGCGAGGTCCCTGCACGTTCGTGTGGCATCTCCGATCGCTGCGGATCGATTCTGCCGGGACGAGACGCCGACCTCGTGGTCCTCGACTCAGACATGAACTTGTTGGAGACGTACGTGGGCGGCCGTGAGGTGACGCGCTAAGGTACCAAAGACCCCTTGTGTGGTTATTGTGTACCTCAAGGCTCGGGAGTAACGATGACGCGGGCTCAAGACATGCGTCTCATCTTTACCGACATCGATGGTACGATTCTGCCGTATCAGCCCCTTTTGACATCGACTCTTCCGCAGCTGGTGACCTTGTGGTATTCTGTTGCGCCATGGCGATGACGGAGAGGTTTGCGCGCCGCGTGCTGGACCACGAGAGAGGGTACCCGAGGCTGGGAGGTACCTGCGAAGGCTGACGCGCGAAGTTCACTCCACCAGCCGCGACCTCAACGGTGGACGCGCGTGGCTCCGCCCAGTAGGGAAGCCGTCCGTCCCACGACACGGGGCTTACGAGTGGGGTGCTCGGACACAAAGCCGATGTGCTCAACCGAGGTGGTACCGCGGAGTATTCCGTCCTTGGGGCTTGCGTGCATGCGCTGCCACAAGGACGGTTTTGCGTAGAGAAGGAGTTTGTTTCATGGCAATGCAAGACGAACTGAGGTCAATAGAGGAAGAGGTCATCAGATGCCTGGCTGAGGCCACGACCCTCGATGCGCTTGCGGACTTGCGCGTCAAGGTCACGGGCAAGAAGGGCTCGCTCACCGCCATCATGCGCATGATGGGAAAGATTCCTCCCGAAGAGCGGCCTGCCATGGGCAAGCTCGCAAACACCGTCCGGGCAAACGTGGACGCGGCCATCCAGCAGCGTCAGATGGACCTCGAGAAGAAGGCCCTGCAGGAGCGCATGCAGGCCTAGGCTGCCGACGTGACGCTGCCAGGCCGTCGGCTCTCCAGTGGCACGCAGCACCTCATAAACCAGATCCGCGAGGAGATCGAGGACATCTTCTGCGGGCTGGGCTACATCGTGGCCGACGGTCCCTATGTGGAGACCACCTACTACAATTTCACGGCGTTGAACGCTCCGGAGAATCACCCGAGCCGATCGGCGAAGGACTCCTTCTACGTGGAAGACAACGCGCCTGAGGGCAAGCCCCCCCTGATGCTCGGAGACTCCGACGTGCTGCTGCGCACGCAGACCTCGGGCATGCAGGTGCACTTCATGGAGGAAAACAAGCCCCCTATATATATGATCTGCCCGGGCACCGTCTTTCGCCCAGATACCGCCGATGCGAATCATCTGCCGCAGTTCACGCAGGTGGAGGGCCTCGTGGTGGACGAGGGCATCTCCTTTGGCGATCTCAAGGGCACGTTGGACTACTTCACGCGCGAGATCTTTGGCAAGGACCGTGCCACGCGCTACCGTCCGCACTTCTTCCCCTTCACCGAGCCGAGCTGCGAGGTGGACGTGAGCTGCGGCGTGTGCCACGGCAAGGGCTGCCGCTTCTGCAAAAACACCGGCTGGCTCGAGATCTTGGGTTGCGGCATGGTGGACCCAAACGTATTTGAGTACGTGGGCATCGATCCGGAGAGGTATACGGGCTTCGCCTTCGGCATCGGCGTGGAGCGCGTGGCGGCGCTGCGCTACGACCTGCCCGACCTGCGCATGCTTATGGAAGGCGACATGCGCTTCTTGCGTCAGTTCTAGCGAGTGGCCGGAGGACGTGGCGAGCGTGGCCCGTCGAGGGCGTCGCTCGCAGAGCCTTCGCAGACCCTGTGTGAGTGGAAAGCGCGAGGGGGCTGCCCCTCTATGATAGAAAGGTTGTACGTACAATGCGCGTAAGCTATGAATGGCTGAAAGAGCTGGTGGATGTCCCGGACGATCCGCAGGAGCTCGTGAGGGAGTTCACCCGTACCGGCACTGAGGTGGAGGCCGTGGAGCGCACGGGCGCAAGCCTCGACCACGTGGTGGTGGGCCAGGTGGTGAGCAAGGAGCCACATCCCGACTCCGACCACATGTGGCTCTGCAAAGTGAGCGTGGGCGGACAAAACGTAAACAAGAGCGGTGAGCCCGAGCCGCTGCAGATCGTATGTGGTGCCCAGAACTTCGAGCAGGGCGACAAGATCGTGGTGGCCATGATCGGCGCCGTGCTGCCAGGTGACTTCAAGATCAAGAAGTCCAAGCTGCGTGGCGTGGAGTCCTGCGGCATGAACTGCTCCGAGCGCGAGCTGGGTCTGGGAGACTCGCATGAGGGCATCCTGATCCTTCCCGCCGACGCGCCGGTGGGCATGCCCTTTGCCGACTACCGCGGCATGTCCGACACGGTGATCGACTGCGAGATGACGCCGAACCGTCCCGACTGCCTGTCCATGACCGGCGTGGCGACGGAGGTCTCGGCCATCTTTGACGTGGACACGCACATGGAGATGCCGCGCATCAAGCACGAGCACGGCGTGGGGCCGATGGGACTTGAGGGCGTGCACCATCTGGTGGACGTGCAGATCGACGACCCCGAGCTCTGCCCACGCTATACCGCGCGCGTGGTGCGCAACGTAAAGATCGGACCGTCGCCCGAGTGGCTCGCCCGGCGCGTGACCGCCGCCGGTGCGCGTCCCATAAACAACGTGGTGGACGTCACGAATTACGTGATGTTTCTCACGGGCCAGCCTCTGCACGCCTTTGACCTCGGCAAACTGACCGAGGTGGACGGGAAGCGCCACATCGTGGTGCGCTCGGCGCGCGATGGCGAGCACCTCACCACGCTTGACGAGCAGGATCGCGAGCTCGCGTCCGACATGCTCGTCATCTCCGACGGGCGCGACCGCGCGGTCGCCCTTGCGGGTGTGATGGGCGGCCTCAACTCCGACATCGACGGGACTACCGTGGACGTGCTGCTCGAGAGCGCCTGCTTCGACTCCGGCAACGTCAGTCGCACGAGTCGCAGCCTCGGCCTCATGAGCGAGGCGTCCATCCGCTACGAACGCCAGGTGGACGCTGCGAGCTGCGACGAGGTCTCGGCCATCGCGGCGGCGCTCTTTGAGGAGTGCTGCGGTGCCGAGGTCGTGCGCGGGATGATCGACGTCTATCCACGCAAGACGGAGGCAGCGACCATCGATTTGCGTCCCGATCGCGTGCGTGCCTTGTGCGGTGCGCCCATCGAGGACGACTTCATGGTACGTCGTCTGGAGCGCCTGGGTTGCGGCGTGGTGAAGGGTCGCCATGGCGACACCCACGAACTGCGCGTGGTACCGCCCACCAACCGCCCCGACCTCACTCGTGAGATCGACCTCGTGGAGGAGATCCTGCGTCTCTGGGGAGAGGGCGACGTAGAGCCCACGTTGCCCGCGGCGCGCAACCATGCTGGCGGCCTCACGGTGGAGCAGCGCCGCGTGCGCAAGATCGGCAAGACGCTTCGCGCCTGCGGTCTTAGCGAGACCAGTACCTACTGCTTCGCTGACCCTCGCGACCTCGCGCGCATGGGCATGGCGAAGGAGATCAAGGGCGTGCCCGTGAAGATCATCCGACCGCTGGTGAGTGAGCAGAGCGAGATGCGACGCGACCTCTTGCCCGGGCTGCTGCGTGCCGTCGCGTACAACAAGGACCACGGCGTGCGCAACGTGAAGCTCTACGAGATCGGACGCGTTCTCTTTGGCCGCGAGCACAAGAGCCTGCCCGAAGAGAAGACCTATGTGGCCGGCGTCCTCTCCGGCGCCTGGGACGACGACGCATGGAACTGCAAGTACGTGGCGATGGACTTCTTTGACGGCAAAGGCGTGGTGGAGGAGCTTCTGGACGCCCTGCGCATCCAGAAGGCGCGCTTCCGCGTGCCCGAGTCCGAGCATACGGCATGGATGCAGCCCGGTCTGGCTGCGGAGATCGTGGTGCGCGGCACGACGTTGGGATGGGTGGGAAACATTCACCCCAAGACGCTGGATCTCTTTGGCATCAGCGATCCGGTGGTGGGCTTCGAGCTCTCGGTCGATGCCCTGCTGAACCTGGCGCAGGACCAGTTGCCCTACCAGGACGTTCCCACGCTGCCCGGCGTGGAAGTGGACCTCGCCCTGGTGGTGGACGAGGACGTGACCTACGAGCAGCTCATACAGCGTATCGCCTCGGCTGGTGGCAAGCTTCTGCGCGACGTGCGCTTGTTTGACGTGTATCGCGATCCGGTGCGTGTGGGTGCGCACAAGAAGTCCATGGCGTTCTCGCTCACCTACCGTGCGGACGACCACACGCTCACCTCCGCCGAGGTCGACAAGGCGCACAACCGTCTGCTCACCAAGGTGCTGAAGAGTACTGGCGGCGAGGTGCGCTCGTAGTTATATATGAACCAACCAAGAGGGGGTACACCTAACGGTTTGTCAAAAGGGGGCAGCCCCCCTTTGGCTGGAGAGAAAGGTCGGGATTATGAAGGTCGGTATCATAGGCGCCATGGACGTCGAGGTGGAGCATCTCGTAAGCGAGCTCGAAGAGGACCAGCCGTTCGAGCACTTTGGCAGAGTGTTTCACGACGGAGTGCTTCATGGCGTTCCGGCAGTTGTGGTGATGTGTGGTGACGGCAAGGTGAACGCGGCTTTGTGTGCACAGACGCTCATAGATCGGTTTGGCGTGACGTGCATCATAAACACGGGTATAGCCGGCTCGCTCGACAATCGCATAAACATAGGAGACCTCGTAGTCTCGACCGATGCGTTGCATCATGATGCGGATCTTACTCCTCTGGGGTATGAGCCTGGCTTCATACCGAGTTTGGATACGGTTGCGTTTGCCGCGGATGACGAATTGCGTGAGCTTGTGGTGCGTGTAGCCCACGAGGTCGCGCCAGAGATTGGCGTATACGAGGGGCGCGTGGCCTCAGGAGACCAGTTTATAAGTTCGGTCGAGCAGAAACATCGCATCGTGGAGACGTTTGGCGCCATATGCGCCGAGATGGAAGGTGCGGCTATAGGGCAGGTATGCCATCTTGCCCGCATTCCCTTCGTAATCATACGTGTGATCTCCGACAAAGCCGATGAGCCTGCGAGCGTGGACTATCCCACCTTCAAGCAGGAGGCGGCACTTCACTGTTCGCAAATCGTGGAGCACGTGATCTCTCAACTGTAAGGATGTGTGAAAGGACGGCCTCTTTGCGCGGCGATCGTTTCGAGCGTATCGGACGCCGAGAAGCCGTCCCTTCTGTGTACGGTTCAATTTTGTTGGCATAGTGAGGGGTTGCGCATGCCCAGTTGGAACATTCATATCGCGCACGTTGAGCGAATCCTGGACTCCGAACCTTTGGAGGAGTTGGGGATAACTGACCCAAACACGTTCTTGTTTGGCAACGTCGTACCCGATATCTACGTGGGCTACGTGGTGCAACCCGTCACGCACAAGATTCCCTATAAGGACACGCACTTCGCGGACCCCACGTTCGTCCCGACGCCAGACGCATCGATGTTTTATCGGAAGTACGTGCAGGGCA
>CACXZL010000050.1 GCA_902772085.1 uncultured Coriobacteriaceae bacterium
TGATGGTGTTTGCGCGTCCATCCCTCCCTTCGAATGACTCGAGTATCTTTTCCTGCGACTCTGGCTCCCAATAGATTCTCAGGTGCCTTTTCGCTTGGGTCACGCCGGTATAGTTCCGTAGATGGCGGTCACCCTAGAAGAGACGAAGAGATTTCTCAGGGCGTCTTCCTTCTCCTCGTTGTATGATCCAAAGAACGCGACTTTCGATACGGTGCTCTCGATTGTATGGGAGTATCCAGATATCCCGTCTATGGTGTAGTTGGAGAGCGTCGACAATATATCGATGGCGTCGTTAACGTATCCTCGTATGTAGTAGTGCCCATTATGGCAATCGATCGTGCGCCGATTCTTGTGCGTCCAGTAAACAAGCTCGTTGAACTCAGACTGTAGTTTCTCGATATCGCTAAAGGGCAGGTCTTTCTCTGGTGTGAAGATAAGTCCCTCGCGCTCGGCGTTCGAGAGCTTCGCGACATCAAGAATTGAGGACATATGACGGGTGAGTATGGACATGAGCAATTGATACCCATGGTCTCGTCCGTTCGTCACGTATCTTCCGATATTGAGTATTTGCGCCATGCATTTAAGCTCGCACGGACGAATAGATTCGCTCCAATCTCTCCGCCATCCGGAGCCCGGCGCGGTACGGTTTTCGGACGACGTGATGGGGGGAGCAGATAACGCAGAACGCGAGGTTCGTCCTTCGTCCCGAGCCCGCAAAGGACTTCTTCTCGGGACGCAGGCAGATTGCAGGCATCGTCAGGGGACTTCTCGGTGAGCTTCAAACAGAGAGGGCTGTCTGACGCCTCCAGCATCGTCTTTCGGAAAAGACGCGATTCGGGACGCCGCTCGCCCGTCGGACGCGCTACATGCGGGACGGGATGGCAGCCGGTGGGGCTTTGCCGCGTATTCCTGCTTGTCGACGGTATGGTTACTCTATAATTATGCCATGCGTATGGTCGGGAGACGAGGCGAACGAGGTTCGAATGGGACCAGGCTAAGGCGGCAACCAATGCCGCTAAACATGGGGTCACGTTTGATGAGGCGACAACGGTTTTTGATGACCCGTATGCACGAATGATAGACGACCCGGACCACTCGTTTGGCGAGGAGCGTTTCATCATCTTGGGACTGAGCATGCGGGCGAGGGAGCTTGTCGTGTCGCATTGCATAAGGGGCGACGGCGGCGAGGCCATACGCATCATCTCCGCCAGGAGGGCGACGAGAAGAGAGTCCGCGCAGTATTGGAGGTACGTAAATGCGCAATGAGTATGACTTCAGCGGTTCTGTCGAGAATCCCTACGTCAGGAAACCGCATCGGCAGGTGACGATGAACCTGGACGTGGACGTCATCGACTACTTCAAGGGGCAGGCGGCCGAGACCGGCATCCCGTACCAGCGGCTCATCAACCTCTACCTTTCGCGGTGCGCGGAGGAGGGGAAGAGGCTCGCGTTCGTCTGACGCCTCCGGGGCGGTCCGGCGGGTCTCTGCGCAGCGCGCCGCGCTCGCGATGGCGACGAGAGGCTGTGCAGATGGTACTGGCGCAACGGATTCGTTCATTGGAGGGGTTCCGGCACTACCTGCCGATTCGGGCTGCGGGGGAGAGGTTGGATCGCCTCGGAAACAACTACTTCGACCTGGTCGGTGGCGCCGGGTCGGGACACGGATGGCACGGCCGATGCGCCAGGCGTCGGTGCTGGTCAGGTAAGCGTCTTTATGAGCGTGCTTGACGTGCGGTCCTGCGTGCGGCAAGAGGCGAGCCGTCCGAAGCATCTTGCGCATTGACAACGATGCGCGAAGGGTATAAGGTAAGAGTCGCGAAAGCCCCGGGATGACCGCTGATTCACGTCACCGGGGCTCAATTCTTCAAGATGGAGGACCTCGGTATGCATGGTAGGGAGGTGGGAGCTGAGGAGGCCGCGACTCGGTGGTTGAGTGAGGCCCGTCTGGAGACTTACCTTCAGCCCTGCGGTGGCGATCTGCATCTCGCGATGCGTTTGTACGATTGGAACCTCCGGCTTGCCCAGGCCGTCCTGCACGACGTGGCTCTTTTCGAGGTCTCGCTGCGCAATGCCTATGACCAGTGCCTGAGAAATGGATGGGGAGAGGAGTGGTTCTCCGACGATTCGGGCCCGGTGCGCCGACCCATCATGAGGACGAACAGACGTGGTTACTCCCGGGACCAGAATCGCTTCAACAGGAGGGCCATAGACTCCTTGGCATCTGTAGGCAGGTCCCATGACTGGGTCGTGTCAAATCTCACCCTCGGTTTCTGGACCCACATGACCGACAGGTCACACGAGCGGGACCTGTGGATACCGTACCTGCATAGAGCTTGGCTGGCAGGTACGGACCGCGCCGCAGCCGCGAGGGGCGTTGGTGCGGTCAACGCGGTCCGCAACCGCGCCATGCACCACGAGCGCCTGTTCAACCCTTCAAACGGTGGCATCTCCGTGAATGCCGCCGCCGCGTGCATGGAGGAAGCGTTCGAGCATCTCGTGCCGGCGGAGTTCAGGGATGAGTTTCCCGACCTGAGGCCGTGCGAGACGCTCGCGTTCATCGAAGATGTCCCTGCGCCGGCGGATGTCCTCCTGTAGGCATGCCGGGGTCCGGATCGACGCCACGGCTTCAGGCACTATGCGCCGGGAAACGGCAAAAGAGTCGAGATGGCGCCAAAGGAGATTGCCTCTTTCGAAATGCCAACTGTTTCCGCGTGTCTGTCGGATGTTTGGCTTCACGGGGCGTTTCCATTGGGGCTTCTGAAATCGTGGAGGGGAGAGGTGTCCATGGACGGCAAGGTGGTTCTCGTAATTCTGGCTGTTATCGGCGTAATGGCGATATGCGCTCAGCTCTTCAGGGGCTTCTGGTTTGCGCTTATCGGCGGGGGCCCGCTATTCCTCGGGATAGTGGTGATCTGCATCTTCCTGCTCGGCGTGTTCGTCGGCTCGTCGATGAAGAGGTAGCCGACGGTGGTGGGCAAGAGCTGGCGCACGTCTTATCTCAACCACCTGGCGAGGCTCGTCACGGGCGAGGAATCCAGCGTCTTCGAGATGGCGCGGCACCAGGCCCGGGGTGCGGGACACATGCAAACAACGGTTCACGGATGGAGCCGTCCCCGCGGCCAACTGGCCTCCTACCACTTTTTATATAACCGTGAACCGCTCTGTATTTTACCAAGTGGTTCACGGTCGCGTATGCGACGGCAAAAGGCCAGTTGGCCGCCGCGGGCGGCCAAACCGTGCACCGATAATTCGCCGTCTCGACGGCGAGAACTGAGGGCCGCCGCCGCGATCGTCCGGCAAAGTGTCCCACAGAGGGTCGCGGTGGCAGCCTGGCCATTTGTGAAACGCCCCGCTATTCAGCACCTTGTTGGTGGACTCAATAGGAAACCGCGCCTTGACCACCTTGGTCAAAAACTCGAACCCCGAGATTACCTGTTTGTTGGAAAAGTTGGTGTAAAGGTACGTTTTAGCTGTGCCGCTCGTCGAACGCCTCGGGGCGGCGAGTTGTTACTTGCCGCCTCTGCGATGGGCGATCGCCTTCGAGGGGAGCGCCGTGCGGTCCGAAATATCCGAAACAGTCCGCGTCTGCGAGCACGCGGGCGCTTCTGGAAAAATGGAAGTCCCAAGAAGGGCGGCCACAAGGGCGCTTACCGCTTCTCCGCAACGTTAGCAACGATAAGCTATAATGCCCGGGACATAACGACGGACCTAACAGAAAGGGGTCGCCATGGCAACTCAGCCGGCATTCGAGCTTAAGGAACAGAACATCAGCGGCGCATCGCATTTCTTTCGTGATGCGCCCTCATGCGCCTACGTGGTGGAGGTAGCCATCACGTCTCCCGTAAACGGCGAGATTTTGCAGGAGGCCGCAAACGACGTGCTCGAGCGCATGCCCTACATTGCGGACGCGTTGGTGGAGCGGGAGGGCGACTTCTTCTACGCCACAAACCCACTGCCCTTTGAGGTTACCGAGGGGCCGCTGCGCCGTGTGGGCGGTCCCGAGACCAACTGGCACTGCGTAGACGTTACCTACCAAGACAACGTCATGTCCTTCTCCATGTATCACGCCCTGTGCGACGGCCTGGGCCTCAACCTGTTCATCGAGGCGGTGCTCAACCGCTACTTTAGTCGCAGGGACGGCGTGGACTATCCGGCGGACGGCCTGCGCGTTCCGGGTGCGCCCGTGCTGGAGGGGGAGGAGACCGACCCGTTCTCGCGCCAATACGAGCTGCCCGAAGACTTCGACCTCAGCATTTTTGGCGAGAAGTTCTACCACCTGCCCGAGGTTGACGAGGGTCCCATAAACGAGATGCGCGGCGTCAACTTCCGCGTGAGCGAGGCGGAGTTCATGGAGCTCGTGCGGTCGTGCAAGAGCTCTCCCGTCGCGACGCTGCAGGTGCTGCTGGCCGACACCGTGCTCGCGGTTCATCCAGACGTCGAGCAGATCCTTGGCGCGCTCGTGCCCGCCTCCAACCGCAAGGCGCTCGAGGTGCCCAACACCTTTAAAAACAGCTTTGGTGCGCTGCGCCTGCCATACCGCCACGCCGAGATGTCCGGCCTGGACTTTGCCGCGCGCTGCCAGCTATCCCGCCAAATCCTGCGCGAGGCCAACAACCCCAACACTGCGCGCTTTATTGCCAACCGCATGGGCGGCGCCGTATTGCAGGTTAGCCAGGTGATGCACAGCTTCCAAGAGAAGCTCCAGGTGCTCAACTTTACCAAGACGGCCAACAACGACACCTACATGATCGACTACGTGGGCAGTCTGCGCTCGGTGGGGTTCGAGGACCAGATCGTCTCGGTGCACTACAAGGCGACCAATCTCAGCGACAACTTCCGCACCCTGACGCTGTACCTCACGGCAACCGCGGGATTCTTTGACATCGAGGTTGTGCGCGCCTTCGAGAGCGACGTATATGTGGGCTCATTTGCCGAGCAGCTCAAGGCGCAGGGCATTGCCTTTAAACAGGGCGACGAGGAGGCCTACACGACTCCCGTAAACGGTCTGATTACCGGTCTTGGGTTGCAGTAGCATCCAAGAGGGTGGCCGCGATGGACTCTGAGCGCCCAACGGAAACGATGGCTTGCGTTCTCGTCGCCCTCAGTAACATTTGTCTTAAGAAGGTTAGAACATGGATGTGCAAACAAACAAGCAACCAGATTTCGAGATCAAGGAAAGGCTTTGGTCGGGGAATAGCACCTTGTATACCGACGAGCCAATCCGCTCGTTCGTGGTCGAGGTGGAGCTGACGTCAAACGTAGACGGCGGCATTCTCCAGGAAGCCGTAGATGACGTGCTTGCGCGCGCCCCCTACTTCGCCGATGCCCTTGTCGAGCGTGACGGGACCTTCTACTACGCGAAGTGTTGAAGAATGCAATACGAACGAAAACTGCAAACGACAGGGTATGTGGCCTAGCTTTAGCGGCCTGCCCTTGAAGGACAGGAACACCTTATGCTCTTTTCTGAAATGCTGGACCGCGGGCAAGACGGAGCCGTGGCTATCGTCGACTCGCGAGGGTCGGTCGCGTATGGCGAGTTCCGCGCCGCCGTGGCCGGATTTGCCGCGCGCCTGCATAGCATGGGCCTTGCCAAGGGCGACCGCGTGGCGCTCTGGGGGTACAACTCGGCGAACTGGCTCGTGGCTTTCTTTGCCATTGTGCGTGCGGGTGGGGTGGCGCTGCTGGTCAACTACAGCATGGGCGTTGACGACGCGGCCACGCTGTTGCGAACGGCGAATGCGCGCTTTCCTCAAACAAGCAGCCAATCGATGCGGATGGCTGGCTGCATACGGGGGATTTGGGGTTTTTAGACCCCGCAGGATACCTGCACCTCGCTGGACGCATCAAGGACGTTATCATTCGCGGGGGCGAGAACATCTCTCCTGCTGAAATCGAAGCAGAGCTCACCTCCATCGAAGGCGTGGCGGACGCCAAGGTTATGGGCGCGCCACATGCAATCTTCGGCGAGAGCGTAGAGGCTTGCGTTACCACCCAAGAAACGGAGTCGTTCGACACGGGGCGCGTACTTGAAGCCCTGCGCGCCCGCATGCCCCGCTACAAAGTGTCGGCACACATCTTCCCCTACCGCGAGTTCCCCCTCAACGTGAACGGAAAGCTCGACCAGCGCGCCCTCTACATCAGCATGCTAGGAAAGCTGCGCGGAATCGAGGTGAACGAGGAGCTCGCAGGTGGCATCACGGTGTTTGAGATTACCGTGAAAAACTCCAGCTATGCAATCGGGCCAGTGACGATGCTCGTCGAGGACTTGGCTAGGAGCATCGGTTACGAGCCCCGTCGGGTGGCCAAAATTCGACTTGCAGTTGAGGAGATGCTTATCGAACGCATCATGTACGCCTATTCGGGCGCGGGCGATATCCACGTGCGCATCGCGCTCATGCCGGAATGGCTGCGTGTGTCGTTCAGCGACAACGGCGCCGAATATGCTGTCGACAAACGGCGAGACACCTCCACGAGCGCGCGTATCATCTTGGGCTCGGTCGACAACTTCCACACCGAGCGCCGCGAAGGCATCTAGGAACTTATCTAATGGATTATCGAGGGATGTTTGGCAATGTCCATGTGGATAAGCGTTCGGACGTTTGGTCATCTCCATGCTATAGTTGAAATACTGGTTTTTGGCATTGCTAGCCGGATGCGGAAAGGGGCAGACTATGACGCGGGGAACAGTGATTGGCATCATCGGCGCGATGGATGAAGAAGTGGCAACTTTGAAAGAAGCGGCGAAGATTACCAAGATGACGACGATTGCGGAAATGGAATTTTGCGAAGGGAAGCTTGGGGATAATAGGGTCGTCATCGTCCAGTGTGGCATGGGCAAAGTCAACGCGGGGATTTGTGCGCATACCCTGATCAACGATTTTGGTTGCACGAAGATTGTAAACACAGGCGTTGCGGGGTCTCTGGACAACCGGCTTGATATTGGGGATATCGTTGTATCGGTTGATGCCGTGCAGCACGACTTCGATGTGGAACCTATTGGTTTCCAAAAAGGGGAGATTCCCTATACAGGGCTTTATGCCTTTCCGGCAGATGAGGAAATGCGTGCCGTGGCGATAGAGGCGGCAGCCAAAGCTGCGGCGCATATTCATGCATATGAAGGCAGGGTATGTTCCGGAGACCAGTTTGTTGGCACTGATGAACAGAAGCAAGCAATCACATCGAACTTCGGCGGTATGTGCTGCGAGATGGAGGGCGCGGCGATTGCGCAGGCATGTTATTTGAACAAGACCCCTTTTGTGGTGATTCGTGCAATCTCGGATAAATCGGATGGATCACAGAGCCTGGAGTATGCGAAATTCAAAGAGGTGGCGGCTGCGAACTGCGCAAAAATAGTAGAGTATATGGTGGGTCGGCTGTAAGTTGCCAAGGACCCAGTGCGCAGATACGACGTTTAACCTTGCTCTACGCAACGTATCGCGGAAGCTTTATGGCGTTGCGACGAGGTAAGCGGCCGCCAGCGACAACCACGCAAAGGGACCCCAGACGACCATCTTGCCTTTCTCGTCGAACAGCAGCCAGTCGAGAAGGGCCATAATCGGCACAACATAGTGCATGGCGACCAGGTGCCACACGAGCTGGCCGTCCTTGAACATGGCGTCGAAGAGCATGAAATGCGCTATTAGCGCGGTTATGAGAAGCGAAATCATGGCCGTGTACTTGGCTTGCGGTGCGAAGACCTTAGCCTCGTCGTCTTTGCTGGCAGCGAGCCGTATTGCAGCTATGAGGAAATATCCCCATGCGAAGATGTTGGAAACGTTAGTGAACATGTGGGGGAACCCGGTGTGATAGGTGCCGGCGAGGATGCCTGCACCGTCGAGAAGCCCGTATGTGGCGATCGCCACGAGCACGAACTTCCAAAGCACCGATGCGGTCTTATTTCGAATATACATAAATTACCACTCCTTTGGCATAGGTCTTTCGCGACGTTAGGTTTAGAGTGCGTCGCTCTTGTCGCAAAATGTAGTTTAACCCCATCTGTTCCGTTGATGAGGTGCGGCTCGTATGGGTTCCGTCAGGTCTTATTCGAATCTACCTTGCTGTGTCGCAAACAATTTGCGAAAATAGTGCACGTCGTCGCATGGACCCTTTGTCGATTGTCATGCACAAGGTCTGTGCTGCGGTTCCGTGGGTTATACGAGGAACGAGACGTTCTCCACGTCGAAGTACGACCTCCACTCCCTGCAAATCATGTCGTGCTGCGCAGCAACAATGCGCTCGATGGCCTTTAGATCTTTTGAAGGTATCTTGCCCTTGTTGTGGGCGAGTACGCAGCCGCCGGCAGACGTAAGCCAGAGTTTTGTGGCATCTGGCGTGGGGCGACCCTTCGCAACGTGTACGTGGACGGGCTCTCCCTCCTCGCCGGACCAGAAAAATATGCGGTACCCGCCAATCGAAAAGAGACTAGGCAATGTTTAGTCCCCCCTCCGCCGCGAACTCGTAGAGGAGATGAGCGTTCGAGGCGAGAAAACGCCTGAACCCCGCAATCTCCTCGTCCGAGAAAGAGCCCTCCCAGGGCGTCATCTCGTACGAGGGCAACTCGAAGCGCACGGAGTCGAATCCGTCGTCCGTCGGGCGCTCGAAGTGCACGAACACGCGGCCCCCGTCTTCATCGTGCTTCAGGTCCGAATGGAGCACCATCGTCCCGTCGGCGAATGTGAGGTAGGGATGCATCATTATCCTTGCTCCTCTCGGGTTGGCTTCCCGTCAATTATGCCATCGTACAACCTGGGCAGTTCGAAGTCCACCGTGGTCTCTTCTTTCTAGGACAAACGAATGAATTTTGACTACTTCACATACGATTCCCTCA